>NZ_JSZN01000021.1:0-20544 GCF_000801975.1 Burkholderia sp. A9
GCCCTGGAACGGCTCGCCGATGAACGCCGCGACGTTCTCCGCGCCGAGTTCGAGAATCTTCGCTTCGAGCTGCTGCGCGCGTGCGAGGCCGAACGCTTCCGGCGTCTCGCCCGGTTGCGCTTCGCCGAAGAAATACGGCTGGTCGATGTGCACGATGTGCTCGACCTTCGACGGCATCTGCTCGTGCATGTAGCCCATCCCGCCGAGCGTGCCGCCGGCGATCGTCGAGCCGTGATAGCCGTTCTTGCGCGAGATCACATACTTCTTCTGCGGCTTGCCCTGTACGCGCCAGTACTGGTGCACGAGGCGCAGCACGGTGTCGTTGCCTTCCGAGCCGCTGTTGCAATAGAAGAAGTGGTTGAAGCCTGCGGGCGTCACTTCGGCGAGCATTGCCGACAGTTCGATCACCGGCGGGTGCGTCGTCTTGAAGAAGGTGTTGTAGAACGGCAGTTCCTGGATCTGGCGATACGCGGCGTCCGCAAGTTCCTTGCGGCCGTAGCCGACGTTCACGCACCAGAGGCCGGCCATGCCGTCGATCACCTTGTTGCCGTCCGAGTCCCACAGGTAGACCCCGTCGGCCTTCACGATCACGCGGCTGCCCGCGCGATTGAGCGCACCCATGTCCGAGAACGGGTGGATGTGGTGCGCGGCGTCGAGCGCGCGGTATTCGGCAGTCGAGCGTGCCTGCGTCGTGCGGGCCGCCGGCGCGGCCGGCTGGATCCACGCGGATTCGTTGCGGTAAGTCATGTTTCCTCCGTATTTCCGTAATGCGGTTGTGCGCGCGCTTACACGTGCAGCAGCAGATGACGGCGTTCCCACGAGCTGATCACGCGGAAGAACGCTTCGTATTCGGTTTCCTTCAGCGCGAAATACGCCTTCAGGAACTTGTGGCCGAGAATCTCGCCGAGCGGCTCGCACGCGGCCATCAGCGTGAGCCCTTCCTCGAGGTTGCGCGGCAACTGGTACGGCAGCTCGTAGCCGTCGCTGACGAGCGGCTCGGTCGGCTCGAGGCGCTGCGTCATGCCGAGATAGCCGGCCGCGAGCGTCGCCGCGAGCGCGAGGTACGGGTTGCAGTCGACGCCCGGGATCCGGTTCTCGATGCGTCGTGCGGCCGGGCCCGAGTGCGGGATGCGGAAGCCGACCGTGCGGTTGTCGTAGCCCCACTGCACGTTGATCGGCGCGGCCATGAAGCGCGACAGCCGGCGGTACGAGTTGATGTACGGCGCGAAGATCGGCATCAGCGCCGGCGTGTACTTCTGCAGCCCCGCGAGGTAGTTGTAGAACAGCGAGGTCGCGCCGCCCGTTTCTTGCGAGGTGAACAGGTTCCGGCCCGTTTCCTCGTCGACGATGCTCTGGTGCACGTGCATCGCGGAACCCGGCTCGTTTTCCATCGGCTTGGCCATGAACGTCGCGTACATGTTGTGGCGCAACGCGGCCTCGCGCACCGTGCGCTTGAACAGGAACACCTGGTCGGCCAGCGACAGCGCGTCGCCGTGCATGAAGTTGATCTCCATCTGCGCGGCGCCGACTTCGTGGATCAGCGTGTCGATGTCGAGGTTCTGCGCTTCGCAGTACTCGTAGATGTCCTCGAACAGCGGATCGAATTCGTTCACCGCCTCGATCGAATACGACTGGCGGCCCGTCTCGGGGCGGCCCGTGCGGCCGACCGGCGGACGCAGCGGCAGGTCCGGGTCCTTGTTCATGTCGACCAGGTAGAACTCGAGCTCCGGCGCGACCACGGGCTTCCAGCCCTTCGCCTTGTACAGGTCGAGCACGCGGCGCAGCACGTAGCGCGGCGAGATCTCGACCGGCGAGCCGTCGAAGTGCACGCAGTCGTGAATCACCTGCGCGGTCGGGTCGACCGCCCACGGAATCAGGCGGATCGTCGACGTGTCGGGCACGCACACCATGTCGGGGTCGGTCACGCCGGTGAGCGAGCCGTCTTCCGGATATTCGCCGGTGACGGTCTGCACCATCACGGCCTGCGGCAGGCGCATCGATTCGCCGGACGTGAACTTGTTGCGCGGCGTGATCTTGCCGCGCGCGATGCCCGCCATGTCGGGAATGATCGCTTCGACTTCGGTGATCCGGTGCTGCTTCAGAAAGTCTTCGATGTCTTGCATGTCTGTTCTCGTTCTCGTTATGTGGGTCGGCGCGCTCAAGCGAGCGCGGCGGCGGCCGCGGCACGCATGCGGGCGTTGCGGCGCGTGCGGCAGGCGTCGCCGAAGGCGCGGAAAATCGCGCTCGACAGCGGGTCATGCGCATGCCGCCATTCCGGGTGCCATTGCACGGCGAGGGCGAACGCCGGTGCATCGACGACGCTGACGGCCTCGATCAGGCCGTCCGGCGCGACGGCCTCGACGGCGAGGCCGGAACCGAGCTGCGCGATGCCCTGCTTGTGCAGCGAGTTCACGTACACGTCGTCGCGGCCGCCGGCGAGCGCGTGCAGCACGCCGCCGGGCGTCAGGCGCACGGTGTGCGCCGGGCCATATTGCGTGTCCATCGGCGCATCGTCGTCCTCGCGGTGATCGGCGAGACCCGGCACGTCGTGCACGCGCTGGTGCAGCGTGCCGCCGCAGACGACGTTCAGCTCCTGGAAGCCGCGACATACGGCGAGCACCGGCACGCCCGCCGCGATCGCGGCGCGCAGCAGCGGCAGCGTCGTCGCGTCGCGTGCGGGATCGTGCTTCGTGCCCGGCGCGCTCGGCTCGCCGCCATACAGGTGCGGCTCGACGTTCGAGTAGCTGCCGGTAAACAGCAGGCCGTCGACCGTGTCGAGCACGTCGTCGACCGACTGGCGATCGCCGAGTGCAGGCAGCACCATCGCGAACGCGTGCGCGCCGTCGACGATCGCCGCGACGTACTTGTCGCCAACCGTGTGCGACGCATGTGCGCCGAGCTGCGTGAAGTCGGCAGTGATGCCGACGAGGGGTTTCCTTTCCATGACGTCAATCAGTTGTCCGTAGGGCTGCCGTGTGCATTGCGCAGAAACAGCGCGAAATGCAGGCGCGACACGGCCCCGCAGCCTGGCGAAATGCGCAAGGCCGCTGGTGAATGGGCGCAACGGGCTCGCATGGCGATCCGCGCTGCGCGCGACGGTCAGGCCGTCGTTCGTTTCGTTGCGAGGCGCGACGCGGCAAGGCATGCGCGAACGCGTTCCGTCACCGCGCAGACGACGCGGCTAACGAGCAGGCAGCTGAAACGAACGACGAGAAAAGGGGGAGAGGCGCTATGGCAGCAGCGACGCGACTTCGTCGGTATCGACGGCCACGAATGCGCGTGCGGAAACGGCGTTGTGACGGCGAACGGAACGACGGGACAGGATGGTGTAGATCGACAGGTGCAGCAGGCGAGGACTATGCCAGCCGCAACTGCCATCGGAAGCGGGAACAGCGCTGCGCAAACTTCGCACATCGCCTCGATCCCACCTCACCAGAGGGCCACGGACTCTCACGATTACACTCGACTGGTTTGTTGAAAGTATTGAACACCTGATCGTTTTGGCGCGCGGGGCGTTTAAAATAATCGAGGTGCCGGGCCTGCGTCACTCACATCGATGGGCATCAATTTTTACGTTGCGATAACGTTTTCTGGTGCCTATGAATGGCCAATGACGCTGACCTGAGAGCCAGCATATACGAGCCAAAAACGGCGTCAAATGTTTTTTGACGGTCGTGTGTCAGGGCTTTCCCGAGCACTGCGAACAAAATATTCGTAAACGGAATGACTCGCGAGGTGTTCATTATTTCGAACGCCTTTCAGGGTTTTCCCCGCTGATGCGCGGCATAAAGTGATTAGAATATTCAACGGATGCCTAACGCGTCGTTTCACTTTCTCACCGCGCTACCTATCGTGCCCGAAACCGAATCGATGTCTACCGAAGTCGCCGAGCGCCTGCGCTTCGTGCGCAACAAGCATGGCCTGTCGCAGCGCGAGCTCGCGAAGCGGGCCGGCGTGACCAACGGCACGATCTCGCTGATCGAACAGGGCCGCGTGAGCCCGTCGGTCGGCTCGCTGAAGAAGTTGCTCGAATGCATCCCGATGAGTCTCGCGGAGTTCTTCACGTTCGAGCTGGTCGAGTCGCGCTCGGTCGTGTCGCGTCGCGACGAGATGCCGAACCTCGGCAACGACGCGCTCGCGTTTCATCTCGTCGGCGCGGGCGTGAAGGACCGCAACATGTGCATCATGCGCGAGATCTACCAGCCGCTCGCCGATACGGGGCCCGAGATGCTCGTGCACGCGGGGCATGAGGGCGGTGTCGTCGTGTCGGGCCGGCTCGAGCTCACCGTCGACGGCGCGACCTGGCTGCTCGACCCCGGAGACGGCTACTACTTCGAAAGCCGTTTGCCGCACCGTTTTCGCAATCCCAGCGCGGAACAGCTCTGCGAGGTCGTGTCGGCCAATTCGCCGGCCACCTTCTGACCGCGCATCACCGCATTCGCCGCCGGCAGTGTTGCCGTTGCGCGGCGTGCTGCAGCGCGAATGCCACAACAATTGAGGCATCCTGATGAACAAGTTGACTTTGGCTGACTGGCAGGACAAGGCGGCGTCGCTCGAGATCGATGGGCGCGCATTCATCGACGGCGCGTCGCGCGACGCGCACGGCGGCAAGACGTTCGACTGCGTGAGCCCGATCGACGGCCGCGTGCTCGCGAAGGTGGCCGATTGCGGCGAAGCCGACGTGAACGCCGCCGTCGCGGCCGCGCGCCGCGCGTTCGACGCGGGCGTGTGGGCCGGATTGAACCCGCGCGCGCGCAAGGCCGTGCTGCTGCGCTGGGGCGCGCTGATGCGCGAGCATCTCGACGAACTGGCGCTGCTGGAAACGCTCGATGCGGGCAAGCCGATCGGCGACACGACGACGGTCGACGTGCCGGGCGCCGCGTATTGCGTCGAGTGGTTCGCCGAGGCGATCGACAAGGTCGGCGGCGAGGTCGCGCCGGCCGACCATCATCTCGTCGGCCTCGTCACGCGCGAACCGGTCGGCGTGGTGGCGGCCGTCGTGCCGTGGAACTTCCCGATCCTGATGGCCGCGTGGAAGTTCGGCCCGGCACTCGCGGCCGGCAACAGCGTCGTGCTGAAACCGTCGGAGAAGTCGCCGCTGACCGCGATCCGCGTCGCGCAGCTCGCCTACCAGGCCGGCATCCCGGCCGGCGTGTTCAACGTCGTGCCCGGCGCGGGCGAACCGGGCAAGCTGCTCGCGCTGCACCGCGACGTCGACTGCATCGCATTCACCGGCTCCACCGCCGTCGGCAAGCTGATCATGCAGTACGCCGCGCAGTCGAACCTGAAGCGCGCGTGGCTCGAACTCGGCGGCAAGTCGCCGAACATCGTGCTGCCCGATTGTCCGGATCTCGACCGCGCCGCGCAGGCCGCGGCCGGCGCGATCTTCTACAACATGGGCGAGATGTGCACGGCGGGCTCGCGGCTGCTCGTGCATCGCGACATCAAGGACGCGTTCATCGAGAAACTCGTCGCGGCCGCGCGTGCGTACGTGCCCGGCAATCCGCTCGATCCGTCGGTGTCGATGGGCGCGATCGTCGACGGCATCCAGCTCGAACGCGTGCTTGGCTACATCGACGCCGGGCGCAAGGAAGGCACGCTCGTGAGGGGCGGCGCGCGCGTGAAGGAGGAGTCGGGCGGCTTCTACGTCGAGCCGACCGTGTTCGAGGTGAAGCCCGATGCCAGGATCGCGCGCGAGGAGATCTTCGGCCCCGTGCTGTCGGTGATCGTGTTCGACGATGTCGACGAGGCGGTGCGGATCGCCAACGATACCGAGTACGGGCTCGCGGCGGCCGTATGGACGTCGGACCTGACGACCGCGCACGACGTGTCGCGCCGGCTGCGGGCGGGCACGGTATGGGTGAACTGCTACGACGAGGGCGGCGACATGAACTTCCCGTTCGGCGGCTACAAGCAGTCGGGCAACGGCCGCGACAAGTCGCTGCACGCGCTCGAGAAGTACACCGAGCTGAAGTCGACGCTGATCCGGCTGCGCTGACGCGACGGACGAACCTGCGGGCGCGGCGCCGGGCGGCACCGCGCCCGCGCGTTTCAGGCGGTGCGGAGCGCCGGGTGGAAGCCCGCGGCCTCGATGATCGACTGCACGCGTTCGACGCCTTGCGTCGATTCGACCTTGACGGTCTTCGCGGCGACGTCGATATCGAGCTTCGCGGCGGGATCGGCGGCCGTCACCGCGCGCGTGATCGCGTTGGCACAGCCGCCGCAGGTCATGTCCTGGACTTCGAATTCCATCGTGTTCTCCTGAGTTGACGATTGACGAGTACGCGCAGCATGAAGCTTGCCATGGTGGGAAGGTCAAGCGTGCTCGCAGCGTTCGGTGTCGCGTGGCGATTTGTAAGGCGGAAGTCAGACGAATTGCAGATCACGCGCGAGCGTCAGTCCGAACTTGTCCTGATTGACGGCGACGCATTGTCGGCGAAATCTGCTGGAAGCCTTGCGCGACAAGGCGCGCGGCGCGCCGCCGACCCACAATCTCCATGATTGTAGTAAGGGTACTCCGGGGTGATAATGCGAATCGATCTTAGTATCAATCTCCTTCGATATTTCACTTCATTACGCACATGACTCGTTTCGCTATCGGCTTCGCACTGGCCCTGCTGGGCGCATCGGCAACCTCCGCATTCGCTGCCGACGATGTCGTCAACCTGACGCTGAAGGATCACAAGTTTTCGCCCGACGGCGTGACGATCCCGGCCGGCAAGAAGGTGAAGTTCGTCGTGAAGAACCTCGATGCGACGCCCGCGGAATTCGAGAGCGACGATTTCAAGGCGGAGAAGGTCGTGCCGGCCGGCAAGTCGGTCGAGATCCTGGTCGGGCCGCTGAAGGCAGGCACCTACGAGTTCCACGACGAGTATCACGAAGCGCAGTCGAAGACGCACCTGACCGTCAAGTAAGCGGATACCGACATGCTGTCTACTGCCCTGATCGTCTTTCGTGAAGTGCTCGAGGCCGCGCTGGTGGTCTCGATCGTGATGGCCGCGACGAAGGGCGTGCCGCGCCGCGGCTGGTGGGTCGGCGGCGGGCTCGTCGGCGGCGTGATCGGCGCCGGCCTGATCGCCGCGTTCGCGGACGTGATCTCGCAGTGGGCGTCCGGCATGGGGCAGGAAGTCTTCAACGCCGGCGTGATGTTCGTGGCGACGCTGATGCTGGCCTGGCACTGCATCTGGATGAGCCGGCACGGCCGCGAGATGGCGCTGCACATGGGCGAGGTCGGGCGGGCCGTCGCGGCCGGCAGCCGGCCGCTGACGGGGCTCGCGATCGTGGTCGGCGTGGCGGTATTGCGCGAGGGCTCCGAGGCCGTGCTGTTTCTGTACGGCATCGCGGCGGGCGATCCGGGGCAGACGCCGCAGATGATCGTCGGCGGGCTGCTCGGCGTGCTCGGCGGGGCCGGGCTCGGCTATGCGATGTACGCGGGCCTGCTGCAGATTCCGCTGAAGCGCCTGTTCTCCGTCACCAACGGGCTGATCGTGCTGCTCGCGGCAGGGATGGCGAGCCAGTGCGTCGGCTTCCTGCTCGCCGCCGGCCTCGTGCCGTCGTGGGGCGATGCGGTGTGGGATACGTCGTGGCTGCTCAAGGAAACGAGCATCGTCGGCAAGGCGCTGCATACGCTGATCGGCTATACGGCGCGTCCGGCGGGCATCCAGATCGCCGCGTACATCGCGACGCTGGTCACGATCGTCGTGCTGACACGGCTCGTCGGCCGGCCCCAGACGGCCATGCGGCCGCCGCGGCCGGCGGCCTGAACTTTCCCGGTTCGAATGAAACAAGGGGCGTCATCGACGCCCCTTGTTGTTTCATGCACGGTTCACGGCCGCTCAGCGATGACTGTCGATCCAGGCGCGGGCCCATTCGAGCCCCGCTTCGCGCGCGTCGTCCTCGGTATCGAACACGCCGAGCACGCCCGACGCTTCGACGAGGCGGTTGTTCTGCGTGATCGTGCCGCTCGCCGCGAAGCGTTCGGGTTGCAGGATCTCGTCCTGCTGCAGGATCGAATGGCCCCAGATCTGGTAGCCGTGATAGGTCTGCGCTTCCATTATCGAGTCACCTCCGCGGAACGGCTGCCCGTGCCGACCCGCAGCACGTTGCCGTCCGGCGTGTATTGCCGCGGGATGTCGGAGAAACCGAGCGCGTGCGTCGCGTCAGGCGCGGCCGGCTGCATCACCGTGAGCCGGCCCGGTGCGGGCTGCGCGACCGGGTGCGGTGCGGCCGGCGCTTCGGCCGCGGCGGCGGGCGGACGATGCGGGGCGGTTTTCATGGCCTGCGCGACGCGGCGCTTGTGCGGCTTCACGGCAGCTTTCGGCGGCACGCTCGCATGCTTTTCCGCGCCCTTGCTGCCGGCGCGAAGGTCGGCGCCCGTGCGCGCTGCCGGCGTGCGGGCCGCCGGCAGCCGCGCCTCGGGCGGGTTCCAGACTTCGACGTAGTGCTCGGCCGCCCAGCCCGTCGACGCGACGGTCAGCGCCAGCAATCCGCATCCAAACAGTCTTACCATGGTCTCTCCGTCTGTCTCGTCGGCGCGCCGGACTACACTGCGCCGATTGCTTACTCTACCGTCACCGACTTCGCGAGGTTGCGCGGCTTGTCGACGTCGGTGCCGCGCGCACACGCGGTGTGATACGCGAGCAACTGCAGCGGCACGACGTGCAGGATCGGCGACAGCTGCCCGTAGTGTTCCGGCATCCGTATCACGTGCAGGCCGTCGTCGTTGACGATCTGCGTATCGGCATCGGCGAACACGTACAGTTCGCCGCCGCGCGCGCGCACTTCCTGCATGTTCGACTTCAGCTTCTCGAGCAGCGTGTCGTTCGGCGCGACCGTGACGACCGGCATCGCTTCCGTGACGAGCGCGAGCGGCCCGTGCTTCAGTTCGCCGGCCGGATAGGCCTCCGCGTGGATGTACGAGATTTCCTTCAGCTTCAGCGCGCCTTCGAGCGCGATCGGGTAATGCAGCCCGCGGCCGAGGAACAGCGCGTTTTCCTTGCGGGCGAATTCCTCCGCCCACGCGATGATCTGCGGCTCGAGCGCGAGCACGCTGTTCAGCGCGGCCGGCAGGTGGCGCAGCTGCTTCAGGAATTCCGCTTCCTGCGCGGCGTCGACGTGCCCGCGCAGCTTGCCGAGCGTCGCGGCCAGCACGAACAGCGCGACCAGCTGGGTCGTGAACGCCTTCGTCGACGCAACGCCGATCTCGGTGCCCGCGTGCGTCAGGAACTGCATCTCGGTGAGGCGCACCATCGCGCTCGTCGCGACGTTGCACACCGCGAGCGTATGCGTGTGGCCGAGCGACTGCGCGTGCTTGAGCGCGGCGAGCGTGTCGGCCGTCTCGCCCGACTGCGAGATCACCAGCACGAGCTGGCGCGGGTTCGGGACCGAGTCGCGGTAGCGGTATTCGCTCGCGATCTCGACCTGGGTCGGGATCTTCGCGATCGATTCGAGCCAGTACTTCGCGGTGAGGCCCGAGTAGTAGCTCGTGCCGCACGCGAGGATCAGCAGGCTGTCGATGTCCGCGAACGCGGCGGGTGCGGCGTCGCCGAACAGCGTTGCGTCGAAGGCTTCGGTTTGCGGCACCGTGTCGCTGATCGCGCGCGGCTGCTCGAAGATTTCCTTCTGCATGAAGTGGCGATACGGGCCCAGTTCGACCGCGCCGCCGTACGCGCTGACGACGCGGATCTCGCGCTGCGCGAGCGCGCCGTGACGGTCGACGATCTTCACGCCGTCGAGCGACAGCTCGCACACGTCGCCTTCCTCGAGGAACGTGAAGTGGTCGGTGCTGCCGGCCAGCGCGAGCGCGTCGGACGCGAGGAAGTTCTCGCCGTCGCCATGGCCGACCACGAGCGGCGAACCCTGGCGCGCGCCGACGACGATGTGCGGCTGGTCCTTGTGGGTCACTGCGATCGCATACGCGCCGTGCAGCTGCTGCACGGCTTCGCGCACGGCCTCGAACAGGTTGCCGCGATACAGGCTGTGCACGAGGTGCGCGATCACTTCGGTGTCGGTCTGCGACACGAATTCGTAGCCCTTCGCGCGCAGCGTGTCGCGCAGCGTCTCGAAGTTCTCGATGATGCCGTTGTGGACGAGCGCGAGCGCGTTCGACGAGAAGATCGGGTGTGCGTTGTGCGTGACGGGCGCGCCGTGCGTCGCCCAGCGCGTATGCGCGACGCCGGTCGTGCCTTCGAGGTGTGATTCCTGCACCTGCGCGTCGAGATCGGCGACGCGCGCGACGCTGCGCGCGCGCTTCGGTGCGTCCGGCTCGAGCACGGCGACGCCGCATGAATCGTAGCCACGGTATTCGAGGCGCCGCAATCCTTCGATCAGCACCGGAACGATATTACGCTGCGCAACTGCGCCGACAATGCCGCACATAAAAATCTACCCTCTATGTGGAAACGGGCGCCGTGCAGCGCCCGCATGATGTTAGTTTTTCTTCTTGACCGGGCGGACGTAGCCGCTTTTCGCGACCTGCGTCTTCTCGTTCAATGCGAGGACGCCCTCGGCGACGTCCTTCCATACCGTCGTGCCCGCTGCGATCGTCACGCCGCGGCCGACGCGCACCGGCGCGACGAGCTGCGTGTCCGAGCCGACGAACACGTCGTCTTCGATGACGGTGCGGAACTTGTTCGCGCCGTCGTAGTTGCAGGTGATCGTGCCCGCGCCGATGTTCACGCGCGCGCCGATGTCGGCGTCACCGATGTACGTCAGGTGGTTCGCCTTCGAGCCGTGGCCGATCACCGCGTTCTTCACTTCGACGAAGTTGCCGACGTGCGCTTCGTCCGCGAGCTGCGCGCCCGGGCGCAGCCGCGCGTACGGGCCGATCACGGTGTTCGCGCCAAGTTCGGCGCCGTCGATGTGCGTGAACGCGTCGATGCGCGTGCCCGCGCCGATCGACGCATTGCGGATCACGCAGTTCGCGCCGATCGTCACGTTGTCGGCGAGCGTCACATTGCCTTCGAACACGCAGTTCACGTCGATCGAGACGTCGCGGCCGCAGCGCAGCGTGCCGCGCACGTCGAGGCGCGCCGGATCGGCGAGCGTGACGCCGTCGACGAGCAGCGCATCCGCGACGTTGCGCTGGTGGATGCGCTCGAGCTCCGCGAGCTGCGCCTTGCTGTTCACGCCGAGCGTTTCCCACTCTTCGTCGGGCTGCGACGTGACGATCTCGAAGCCGGCCTCGATCGCGAGCTCGACGACATCGGTCAGGTAGTACTCGCCCTGCGCGTTCTCGTTCCTCAGCGCGCCGAGCCACATCGACAGCTGCGCCGTGGGCGTGATGATGATGCCGGTGTTGATCTCGGCGATCTTCAGCTGCTCGGGCGACGCATCCTTCTGTTCGACGATGCGCGTGACGAAGCCGGACGCGTCGCGCACGATGCGGCCGTAACCGGTCGGATCGTCGAGCGTGACGGTCAGAATCCCGTAGCGGCCCTCGCGCGCGGCGTCGACGAGACGCTGCAGCGTCGATGCGCGGGTGAGCGGCACGTCGCCGTACAGCACCAGCGTCGGTTGCGCGGGATCGAGCAGCGGCAGCGCCTGGCGCACCGCATGGCCGGTGCCGAGCTGCTCGGCCTGCAGCGCGAACTGGACGTCGGGCGCGGCGACGGCGGCCTGGACCTGCTCGGCGCCATGACCGACGACGACGACGAGCCGCGACGGCTGCAGCGTGCGCGCGGTGGCGATGACGTGGGAGAGGAGCGGCCTGCCGGCCAGGGGATGGAGCACTTTCGGCAGCGCGGAACGCATGCGCTTGCCGGTGCCTGCCGCCAAAATCACGATATTCATGGCGCCAGCTTGTCTGAGGAGTTCGAAGCCGACCATTTTAGCATGCGGCCCTTGCCGTTCCGGGGCTGTCGCGGCGGGGCGACAGCCCCGGAACGCGGCGCGGCCCCCGTTCCGGCGGATGGTCGGGCCCTGTTTACAGGTCGTCGAACTGGACGATCGAGATCGGTTGCGCGGCGCCCGGCGCCGCGGCGGCGTCGCCCGATGCGCACGGTTCCTCGTCGAACGCGATGTCGCCCTGCGGGTCGGCTTCGCCTGTCGCACGCAGCGACGCGAACGGGAACTGGGTCGTATCCATCAGGTGCGACGGCACGACGTTCGAGAGCGCGCTGAACATGTTGTCGACGCGGCCCGGGAAGCGCTTGTCCCATTCACGGATCAGCGCCTTCATTTCCGCGCGCTTCAGGTTCGGCTGGCTGCCGCACAGGTTGCACGGGATGATCGGGAATTCGCGCAGTTCCGCGTATTTCTCGAGATCCGTTTCCTTCACGTACGCGAGCGGGCGGATCACGACGTTCTTGCCGTCGTCCGACTGCAGCTTCGGCGGCATCCCCTTCAGCTTGCCGCCGTAGAACATGTTGAGCAGCAGCGTCTGCAGGATGTCGTCGCGGTGGTGGCCGAGCGCGATCTTGGTCGCGCCGAGCTCGCCGGCCACGCGGTACAGGATCCCGCGGCGCAGCCGCGAGCACAGCGAGCAGGTCGTCTTGCCTTCGGGCACGAGCCGCTTGACGATGCTGTAGGTGTCCTGGTTCTCGATATGGAACGGCACGCCGACCTGCGTCAGGTACTCGGGCAGCACGTGTTCGGGGAAGCCCGGCTGCTTCTGGTCGAGGTTGACCGCGACGATGTCGAAGTCGATCGGCGCGCGCTCGCGCAGGCGCAGCAGCACGTCGAGCATCGCATAGCTGTCCTTGCCGCCCGACAGGCACACCATCACCTTGTCGCCTTGCTCGATCATGTTGTAATCGCCGATCGCCTGGCCGACCTGGCGCACGATCCGCTTGAACAGCTTGTTGTTCTCGTACGCTTCCTTCTGCTCGCGGCGCGTCAGCACGCGGCGGCCGGGTTCGGCGACGGTGGCTTCGATGGCGGCGCCATCGGCCGCCGTGTCATTCATGTGGGGGGCGTTCATGCGCGCTCCTCGTCCTTGATGCGAAAGACTTCGACGCCGACGGCGTCGCAGTCCGGATAGGCGTCCGGTTTCTCGGTACAGACGCGTACCGCGCGCACGGCGTCGTGCGCCAGCAGGTTCGCGGCGATCGCGTCGCACAGCGTTTCCTGCAGGTGGATGTGGCCGCGCGCCAGGCACTGCGCGACGCTCTGCTTCATCAGGTCGTAGTCGACGACTTCATGCAGCCGGTCGTCGACAGGGGTGGACAGCGCGAGCGGCACGAACAGGTCGACGTTGATGACGACGCGCTGCTCGCCGCGCTTCTCGTGTTCGAAGGCCCCGATGTTGATGTGCACCTCGTAGTCGCGCAGGTAGAGCCTGCGGCAGTCCGCGAGGCGGGGGTGCAGGAGAGCGGAAAACATGGTCGTCCCAGTCAAATTGGCGTGCATGCACGCAAAGCGGCGCGGGCGGCGGCGATCAGGTCGCGCGCCCGCGCGGTTCATTCATTCGGGCCGGCGGCGGGCGGCACGAGGTGCTCGCCGCCGTCGACGGTCAGCGTCGCGCCCGTGACGCCGGGCGCGCTCGCGAGATAGCAGGCCGCCGCCGCGATGTCGTCGGCGTGCGGCGCGCGGCCGCGCACCAGCGCCGCGACCCGCACCTTCGGCGCGAGCGCCAGCGCCAGCGCGGAAGTCGCGCGGTTCAGCGCGGCCTGCATCAGCGCGTGCGACAACTGCGCAGGCGCCGGGTGAAACAGGGCCTGATCCAGCACGTGGATCGCGCATGCCCGCAGCGTTTCGTCGTTGCACGCGGCGTCGGGCGTCGCATCGGCGAGCGCACGGGCCAGTGCGAGCGGCGCCGTCACGTTGCGCGCGAGCGCGCCGGCGAGCGACGCGCCGTCCACCGTGTGCGCGTCGTCGGTGTCGGCGCACGCGCTCACGAACACCACGCAGCCGGGCCGGCCGAGCGCCGCGCCGCAGGCGGCGACGAGCGCGGCCGCGTCGGCTTCCAGGGCCAGATCGGCGTCGAGCACGGCCGCGCGGCGGCCCAGTGCGGCGACTGCGGCGACGAGCGCGTCGGCGGCTGCGGGCGCCACGCCGGGGCTGCGCTGCAGCGCGACGTCCCAGCCGCGCCGCGCGAATCCTGTCGCGAGCGCACGGCCGATCGACGCGGCGTCGGCCGCGCTGCCGAGCGCGCCAGCGACGAGCGCGATGCGCGGGGGCGACGTATCGGCTGAAACGGTCATTTACAATGCCGGGATGAACCCGAAAGCTCACGAACCCGCTAGTTTACCTGCTCCCGGCCCTGACGCGCTCGCGCAGTCCGAAACCCTTGCCGCGCAACTGCGCGACGAGATCGCGGCGGCCGGCGGCTGGCTGCCGTTCGACCGCTTCATGGAGCGTGCGCTGTACGCGCCCGGCCTCGGCTATTACAGCGGCGGCGCGCGCAAGTTCGGGCGCCGCGCCGACGACGGCAGCGACTTCGTGACGGCGCCCGAGCTGTCGCCGCTGTTTGCGCAGACGCTCGCGAATCCCGTCGCGGACGCGCTCGCGGCGAGCGGTACGCGCCGCGTGATGGAATTCGGCGCAGGCACGGGCAAGCTCGCGGCGGGGCTGCTTGCCGCGCTCGATGCACTCGGTGTCGAGCTCGACGACTACCTGATCGTCGACCTGTCCGGCGAACTGCGCGAACGGCAGCGCGACACGATCGCGGCCGTCGCGCCGGCGCTGGCCGGCAAGGTGCGCTGGCTCGATGCGTTGCCCGAGCGCTTCGAGGGCGTCGTGGTCGGCAATGAAGTGCTCGACGCGATGCCGGTGCGGCTGTTCTCGAAGGCGGGCGGTGCCTGGCTCGAGCGCGGCGTCGCGCTCGACGCACGGCACGCGTTCGTGTTCGACGACCGGCCCGCTGGGCCGGCCGGGCTGCCGCCGGTGCTCGCGGGGCTCGACGTCGACGACGGCTACCTGACCGAGACGCATGAAGCCGCGCTCGCGTTCACGCGCACCGTGTGCACGATGCTCGCGCGCGGCGCGGTGCTGCTGGTCGACTACGGCTTTCCCGCGCACGAGTTCTACCATCCGCAGCGCGACCGCGGCACGCTCATGTGCCACTACCGCCACCATGCGCACGACGACCCGTTCCTGTACCCGGGTCTGCAGGACATTACCGCGCACGTCGAATTCACCGGCATCTACGACGCGGGCATCGCCACCGGCGCGGACCTGCTCGGCTACACGTCGCAGGCGCGCTTCCTGCTGAACGCGGGCATCACCGACGCGCTGGCCGCGATCGATCCGTCCGACATCCACCAGTTCCTGCCGGCCGCGAACGCGGTGCAGAAGCTGATCTCGGAAGCCGAGATGGGCGAGCTGTTCAAGGTGATCGCGTTCTCGCGCGGGATCGACGGCACGCTCGACGCATTCGCGCGCGGCGACCGCTCGCACGTACTCTGACCGGAGCCCGGGATGCTGCGCTGGCTGATGGCGTCGTTCGTCGCGGTGATGATCCTGCAGCGCTGCTGGCCGTGGCTCGGCAAGCTCGGCATCGGGCGGATGCCGGGCGACGTCACGCTGACGCTCGGCGGGCGGCGCTATCCGTTCCCGTTCATGTCGACGCTGGTGCTGACGATGCTGGTGTCGCTGGTGGCGCGGCTGCTCTGACGGCCGGTGTCGATGATGGCGCGGTGACCTCGAACCGCGCCGCACGCGGCGCGTCGCGTTCGGGCCGCGGCGCGCGTGACGGTTCGGCGCATTACAGTTCGATTTCGCCGAGAATCCGGTGCGCCAGCGCCTTCGCCTCGTCGAACGCTTCTTCCTCGCTCGGGCTCGTCGTGTGGACGTCGTAGCGCATGTTCTCCGTCTCGTCGCCGTCGTCCCGGGCGAGGAGCACGTAGCCCTGGTACTGCCCGTTGGCGGAGTGCTGCGTATGCGCCTTGGCCGTGTAGATGCCCTTGGTGAACGTGTTCGTGTCCATCGTGCCTCTCCCGCAATAGGACACTTCATCGTAGCACTGCGGCGCAGCATGTACAGCGCCGCTTATCGGCGACCGATCAGCGCGCCGTCATCATTGCGTCACCGTTCGAGCAGCGCCACGACCTCGTCGAGCGTCGGCGCGTGCGCACCCGTATGCCGGCACGCGGCGGCGCCCGCCGCGAGCGCGAATTCGAGATGCGCGCGCCACGACCGTTGCGGCGCGGCCATCAGGCTGAACAGCATGCCGCCGATCGACGCGTCGCCTGCGCCGACGGTGTCGACCACCTCGACGCGCGGCGGGCTGGCCTCGTGCACGTCGCCGTCCGCGTAGAGCGTCGCCGCCTGCGCGCCGCGCGTGACGAGCACCGCGGCGCGCGGGTTCAGCGCACGCACCGCCGCAACCGCGTCGGGGCCGTCGCCGCCGAACAGGTGGCGCAGGTCCTCGTCTGACACCTTGATCAGGTCGGCAAGACCGGCCATCTTCTCCAGCGTCGGCCGGTACGCGGCCGTCATCAGGTTGCGGTAGTTCGGATCGAAGCTGATCTTCACGCCGCGCGCGTGCAGGTCGGCCGCGAGCGCGACGAGCGTGCCCGCGAGCGGTTCGCGCACGAGACTGATGCAGCCGAAGTGCGCCCATTGCACGTGGTCGGTCCAGCCGGCCGGCAGCCGCGCCGGGTCGAACGCGAGATCCGCGCTCGCGTCGCCGATGAAGAAGTACGCGGGTGGCCGCGTCTCGTGGACGATCGCGAGCAGCGGTGCACGCGGGACGCGCTGCAGGAAGCGCAGGTCGAGCCCGGCTGCCTCGCTGGTGCGCCACAGCACGTCGGAGAAACAGTCCTCGCCGATCGAGCCCGCGAGCGCGCTCGGCACGCCGAGCCGCGCGACCGCGCGCGCGACGTTCCAGCCGGCGCCGCCCGGCACCGAGGTCCACTGCGCGTCGCCCGCGCGCACCATGTCGGTCAGGATGTCGCCCGCCGACACGAAAGCCGGAAACGTGCCGCCGCTCATTGGGTCGGCTCGCTGCGCGCCGCGCGTGCCAGGGTCGCGAGCACGTCGTAGCATGCGCCCATCGTGTGATAGTCGGTCTTGCCGGCCGGGCTCTTTTCGTCGCTGTACTTGCGGTTGTCGCAGGTGAGGATCCGGAACCACGCGCCGTAGCGGTGATCGACGAAATGTGCCCAGCTATAGCGCCAGATCTCGTCGTACCAGTCCCAGAAGCGCTCGCTGCCGGTGCGCGCGCCGAGCATCGCGGCCGCCGCGAAGGTTTCCGCCTGCACCCAGAAATACTTGTTGTGGTCGCAGATCGTGAAGTCGGGGCCGAAGCCGTAGCACAGGCCGCCGTGATCGGCGTCCCACGCGTGCGTGAGCGCCGCGTCGAAGAGTTCGGCCGCGCGCGGCACGAGCCAGTCGAGCGGGCGGTGCCGTTCGAGGAGCAGCAGCAGCTTCGCCCATTCGGTCTGGTGTCCCGGCTGGAAGCCCCACGGACGGAAGATGTTCGAACTGTCTTCCTTGTTGTAGTCCCAGTCGACCGACCAGTCCGCATGGTAGTGCTCCCACACGAGGCCGCCCGACAGCGCGGCCTGGCGCTGCGTGATGTGGGTCGCGAGCTTTTCCGCGCGGTCGAGGTAGGTGAGGTGGCCGGTCGCCTCGTAGGCCGCGAGCAGTGCTTCGGTCATGTGCATGTTCGCGTTCTGGCCGCGGTACGACGACACCATCCAGTTCGGCGTCGCGTCGTCTGCGTAGAGGCCCGCGGCCGCATCCCAGAAACGGTGTTCGGCGAGCTCGTAGGTCGACGCGATCAGCGCGCGTGCTTCGTCGATGCCGGCCATCGTCGCGTGCGCGGCGGCCAGCAGCACGAACGCGAGCCCGTAGCAGTGGCGCGTGCCGTCGAGCGTCGCGCGCTTCGCGCCGTCGCGCCATTCGAGCTCCCAGTCGTAGCCCTGCAGGTCGTCGTCCCAGTGCGCGTCGCGCAGGAAGCGCAGCCCGTGGCGTGCGTAGTCGAGATGGCGCGGATCGCCGAAATGCCGGTACGCCATCGCGTAGTTGAAGACGAACCGGCAACTGCTGACCAGGTGCCGCGACGTGCGGTTGTAGATGCTGCCGTCGTCGCGGAAGTAGTGGTAGAAGCCGCCCGTCGGGTCGAACGCGTTCGTTGCGTAGAAGCGCAGCGTGTCTTCGACGTGCGACAGCAGGAACGACGGGTCGCGGAAGCTCGCGACGAACGGCGCCGCTTGCGCGTGGTTGGCCGGCGTGGCCGTGCGGGATTGGACCGGGGGCATGTTCATGATTCGGTGACCGTGGCGGTATCGAGCGCCGGTGAGCCGGCGGGCTGGCTGCTGGCCCGCACGATCAGCTCGACGGGCAGGGAGATCTCGGTGCGTTCGGGCGCTTCCGCGAGCAGCAGTTCGACGCCGCGGCGGCCGAGCGCTTCCTTGTCGACGGCGAGCGTCGTGAGCGGCGGATTCGCATGCGCGGCGGCCGGGATGTCGTCGAAGCCGACGATCGCGATGTCTTCCGGAATCCGCACGCCGCGCGCGATGCACACGCGCTGCGCGGCCAGCGCGGCGGCGTCGTTGTACGCGAACACGGCGTCCGGGCGCGGCCCCGGCGCATCGAGCAACTGCTGCATCGCGCGCGCGGCGCCGGTGTCGGGGTCGAGCCCGGCGTCGATCGTCACTTCGTACGCAGGATCGAACAGTCGCCCGGCTTCGAAGAACGCGCGACGGTAGCCGATCGCGCGCTGCGCGATGCTGTAGTGCGCGGCCGAGCCGCCGATGAACGCGATCCGCGAGCGGCCGATGGCGAGCAGGTGGCGCATCGCGAGCGCCGCGCCCGTCGCATTGTCGATGTTCACCGAACGCAGCCCGGGCGCCCACAGGTCGATCAGCACGAGCGGGCGGCCGGTCGCGGCGAGCGCCTCGATCGTTTCGGGCTCGATGAAGCCGGCCACCGCGATTGCGTCGGGCGCGTGCGGGCGCATCTGGCGCAGCACGTCGTCGTTCGGGCCGACGGTGAGCAGCGTCGGCACGATGCCGCGCTCGCGGCACGCATCCTCGACGCCGTGCAGCACGTGCGAGAAGAACGGGCTGGCGGGAAAGCGGTTGTGCTGCCGATGCAGCAGGAAGGTGAGCCGGCGGATGCGCGGCCGCAACTGGGCCGGGTCGTAGCCGAGCCGCTGCGCGATCTCGACGATGCGCGCCCGCGTGGCCTCGGACAGGCCCGGCTGGTTTTTCAGCGCGCGGGAGACGGTGCCGATCGAGACCTCTGCCGCCCGCGCTACGTCGCGAATGGTGGTGCCCATCGTTCGGGGTCCGGTTTGTTTAGGGTGACGGCGATTGTATAGTAAAACTCGACGCGTAATTCGGGCCGGATAACCGGGGAATACCCGAAAATAACGGGTTTTCGAGCGCTAATCTGCGAAAACGCCGTTACTAAAAATACTAAACAAAACGCGGAAAAGGCAAGGTGATCGCGTGGAATGCGTCGGTGACGGGCGGCGGTGCGTCGGGCGGGTTCGGATGTACGACGCGAAAGGGGGCGGGCGGGGCGGGCGGGGCGGTCGGCAGGCCGTCGCCGGGAATGGGGCCGGCGAGAGGGCGCGGCACCAGCGCCCTTGTCCGGGCACGCCGGCTGCCTGCACCGACAGGCCGCCCGCCGTTCAGCCGCCCGCCGTGTGCGGCGGCTCGCCGCGATCGCGCAGCGCGGCTCGCCCCGCGTCCAGATCGACGACCGCGAGCCCGTCCGGCTGCTGTTTCGCGCGCCGTTTCGCGAGCGCCGCGACCGACGCGATTTCGTCGCTGCCGTAGCGCATCGCGCGGTGCGCGCCGGCCGGCACGCCGACCGCGCCGATCGCCATCGTCACGAAGCCGAAGAACGCGGGGTTGCCATGGCGGTCCTCGCCGTGCAGCCCGCCCGCCAGCCGGTCGGCCTGCGTGTAGAAGCGCTGCGCGCCGTCGTTGAAGCGTGCGATCGCGTCGGTCGCGCGCGTGAGCCAGTCGTCACGCTGGAACAGCACGAGGAAATCGTCGCCGCCGACGTGCCCGAGAAAGTCGCGCTGCGGATCGCACACGCCGGCCAGCACCGTCGCGGCGAACTTCAGCACCTCGTCGCCCTGCCAGTAGCCGTACTGGTCGTTGAACGGCTTGAACTGGTTCAGGTCGACGTAGCACGCGTGGAAGCCGGCGTCGCGCGCCAGCAGGCGGTCGATATGCGCGCTGATCGGGATGTTGCCGGGCAGGAACGTCAGCGGATTCGCGTAGCGCGCGGCCTCGATGCGCATCTCGGTCACCGCGCGCACGAGGCTCTCGCCGGTGCCGAGCCCGACGTAGCGGCCGTGTTCGGTGATCACGAAGCCGTCCGCGAGATAGCGCTGGTCGTGGGTCGCGAGCAGCATCGCCAGCTGCTCGACCGGCGTCGCATTGTCGATCATCAGCGGCGCGTCGTTCGCGAACTGCAGGCACGGCTTCTTGCCGAACACCTCACGGTGGTACGGCAGCGCGAAACGGTCGATGAAGCCGTGCCGATTCACGAGCGCGACCGGCCGCCCGCGTTCGACGAGCGCGACCGCGTGCAGGTCGGGCATCCGGTTGAACAGGTCGAGCACGTCGTTGCTGGTCGCATCGCGCGGCAGCGCCGGCGCGGCGACCAGCATCTTCGCGGCGATCGTGCCGGCCGGCCGCG
>NZ_JSZN01000022.1:0-63659 GCF_000801975.1 Burkholderia sp. A9
TGCACATGCGCCTGATGAAGGGCCTGCGCGGCGCGGTTGCCGCGTGGTGGGCGCTCACTGGCCTGATCGTGACGACGTTCGCGTTCCTCGGCGTCAACATGTTCCTGTCCGGGCTGCACAGCTACGGCAAGCTGTAAGATTTCCGACGCTGGTCCGACAAAAGACCGCCGGCGCACTGCGTGCCCGGCGGTTTTCTTTTGTAACGGGCGGGCGGTCCGGGCGTCGAACGGCACATGATGGGCCGGGTCGAACGCTCATGATGCGTGCGCGCCGCGCACGCGGGAGGAGCAGCACGATGTGGATCAAACACCCTTTGCGCACCGTACTGACCGGCGGCGACATTGCGCAGAGCGAGATTACGCCCCGCGCGGTGTTCGAGAACCGGCGGCGCGTGTTGCAGGCGGCTGGTCTGGCGGCGGCGGGCGGGTTGCTCGGTGGCAGCGGTGCGGCGTTCGCCGTGTATGCGTCGCCCGACGCGCGGGCGGCGAAGCTCGCGGCGAAGTCCAATCCGACGTTCGTCGTGGCCGACAAGGTGACGCCGTTCAAGGACATCACGTCCTACAACAACTTCTATGAATTCGGCACTGACAAGGGCGACCCGGCGCAGAACGCGAGCACGCTGAGGCCGCGCCCGTGGCGCGTGAGCGTCGAGGGCGAGGTGCTGCACCCGAAGGTGTTCGATCTCGACGAGTTGCTGAAGCTCGCGCCGCTCGAGGAGCGCGTGTACCGGCTGCGCTGTGTCGAGGGATGGTCGATGGTGATCCCGTGGATCGGCGTACCGCTGTCCGAGCTGATCAAGCGTGTGCAGCCGACCGGCAACGCGAAATACGTGCAGTTCGTCACGCTGTCCGACCCGTCGCAGATGCCGGGCCTGTCGACGCCGGTGCTCGACTGGCCGTACTCGGAAGGGCTGCGGATGGACGAGGCGATGAATCCGCTGGCGCTGCTGACGATGGGCGTCTACGGCCAGGTGCTGCCGAACCAGAACGGCGCGCCGGTGCGGATCGTCGTGCCCTGGAAGTACGGCTTCAAGAGCGCGAAGTCGCTCGTGAAGATCCGCTTCGTCGACAAGCAGCCGAAGACGAGCTGGAACACGTATGCGTCAAATGAATACGGCTTTTATTCGAACGTAAATCCGAACGTCGATCACCCGCGCTGGAGCCAGGCGACCGAGCGCCGGATCGGCGAGGACGGCTTCTTCACGCCGAAGCGCAAGACGCTGATGTTCAACGGCTACGGCGACCTCGTCGCGTCGATGTATCAGGGCATGGACCTGAAGAAGAACTTCTGAGTGCGACGGTGAGAAACGACCAGCCTCCTTCGATGCTGACGCCGGGGCGTGCTGCCGGCCCGCGCACGGCCGCGGGCGCTGCGCGGGCCGGCGCGATGCGCACCGCCGCACCGCGCTGGCTTGCGCCGGCCAAGGTGCTGGTGTTCGCGGCCGGCCTTTGTCCGCTCGCGCGTCTCGTGCTGTTCGGGCTGACCGAGCGGCTCGGCGCGAATCCGATCGAATTCATCACGCGTTCGACGGGTCTGTGGACGCTGGTGATGCTGTGCGTCACGCTCGCCATCACGCCGCTGCGGCGCGTGACGGGCGTGCCCGCGTTGCTGCGCTTTCGCCGGATGATCGGCCTGTTCGCGTTCTTTTACGCGATGCTGCATTTCACGACGTATTTGTGGTTCGACAAGTGGTTCGACGTGCTCGCGATCCTGAAGGACGTCGGCAAGCGTCCTTTCATTACGGTCGGCTTTGTCGCGTTCGTGCTGCTGATTCCGCTGGCTGCGACCTCGCCGCGCGCGATGGTGCGCCGGCTCGGCCGTCACTGGGCCACGCTGCATCGTGCGATCTATGTGATTGCGTCGTTCGGCGTGCTGCATTTCTGGTGGATGAGGTCCGGCAAGCACGATCTCGCGCAGCCGAAGCTCTACGCGACGATCGTCGCGGTGCTGCTCGGCTGGCGGCTGCTTGCATGGGGATGGCAGCGCGTCCGTGCGTGACGATGCGGGCCTGGAAAAACGAAAGGCGATGACGGGAAGTCATCGCCTTGTGTCGCGAAACCGCGCGAGCGGTGGCGCGTGATTACTGCACGGCGGCCGGGCCTGATGCCGGCGTGGCGGCCTTCGATGCGCCGTTCGACAGCTCGGGCGACAGCGTGAGCGGCGTGCCGGACGAATCCGGAATGCTGTCGGACGACGCATTTTCATCCGTCGGCTTGACGTCCGACGGCGGCGCGTCCTGCTGGATGGGCTTCGCCGGCAATGGCGGCACGGTGGGGAGATAGAGCGGGCCGCGTTGACCGCAGCCGGCAACAATCGCCAAAGCCGCTACAATCGCGCTCATCCGGAAAACGACTCGCATGATCGTCCCTGAACAATTTAACCGATAGAGTTTAGCATGTCCGATACTGAATACCTGGGCCGTGCCGAGGCCGTGCTGGCGGCCGTCGAGCGTACCGTCGATGCCGCGAACGACGGCGATCACGACATCGATCTGGAGCGCAACGGCAGCGTGCTGACACTGACGTTCGAGAACGGCTCGAAGATCATCGTCAACCTGCAGCCGCCGATGAAGGAAGTGTGGATAGCCGCGAAGGCGGGCGGATTCCATTACCGTTTCGTGGACGGCGAATGGCGCGATACGCGCTCCGGGACCGAGTTCTTCGCGGCGCTCACCGAATACGCGACGCAGCAGGCCGGCCTGCCGATCACGTTCGGTGCGTAACGACCGGCGCTCGCCCGGCCGGGCGCCGATACGTCGGATCGGGCGCCGATACGTCGGATCAATGCCCAAAGAAAAAGCGCCCCGCGGGGCGCTTTTTTCATGCTCGGGCCGTTTGCGTCAGTGGCCGCGGAACAGGTTCATGATGTCCTGCTTCTCCTGCTCGTCGACGTGCGGCACCGGTTCGTCGGCGCTCTGCACCGCCGGCGCCTGCGGCACGCCGACCGTCGACACGAAGCCGTGCCCCGGCGTGAACTCGGTGAAGTACAGCTCGCTGCCGAGCGACTGGACGTCGTCCGGCATCGTCGGCTTGAACTCCGGCACGCCCTTCAGTGCCGCGCCCATGTATTCGATCCAGACCGGCAGCGACAGGCCGCCGCCCGTTTCGCGATCACCGAGGCTGCGCGGGTTGTCGTAGCCGATCCACGCGATCGCGGCGAGCGAGTGCTGGTAGCCGGCGAACCACGCGTCGTGCGAGTCGTTCGTCGTGCCGGTCTTGCCCGCGAGGTCGGTGCGCTTCAGCACGTTGGTGCGCGCGCCCGTGCCACGCTGCGCGACGCTCTGCAGCAGGCTGTTCATCACGTAAGCATTGCGCGCGTCGATCGCGCGCGGCGCGTTCTGCTCGGCGATGAGCGGCTGCGCGCGTACGACGACCGCACCGTTCGGATCGGTCACTTCCGCGATCAGGTACGGATTCACGCGGAAGCCGCCGTTCGCGAATACCGAGTATGCGCCGGCCATCTGCAGCGGCGTGACCTGGCCCGCGCCGAGTGCCATCGGCAGGTAGGCCGGATGGCGGTCGGCGTCGAAGCCGAAGCGCGTGATGTACTGCTGCGCGTACTTCGTGCCGATGTGGTTCAGGATCCGGATCGACACGAGGTTGCGCGAGCGCTGCAGCGCGGTGCGCATCGACATCGGACCTTCGAAGCCGCCGCCATAGTTCTTCGGCTCCCACGGCTGGCCGCCGGTTTCCGCGGCGCTGAAGTACAGCGGGCCGTCGTTGATCACCGTGGCCGGCCCGAGGCCCTTGTCGAGCGACGCCGAGTAGATGAACGGCTTGAACGACGAACCCGGTTGCCGCCACGCCTGCGTGACGTGGTTGAACTTGTTCTTGTTGTAGTCGAAGCCGCCGACGAGCGCGCGGATCGCGCCGTCCTGCGGGACGATCGAGATGAACGCGCCCTCGACCTGCGGCAACTGCGTGATCGACCACTTGCCGGCGTCGTTCTTCACGACACGGACGATCGCGCCCGGACGGATGCGGCGGTTCGGCTGCGCGCTGGCCGACAGCGCGCTGGACGCGAAGCGCAGGTTGTCGCCGTCGATCGTCGCGCTGCTGCCGTCGATGAAGGCGACCGTGATCTGGCGCGGCGTTGCCGTGGTGACGACGGCCGCGATCAGCTCGCCGTTGTCGGGATGCTCGAGCAGCGCGTCGTCGATTGCCTGCTCGCGGTCGTCGGCGCCGGCCGGCAGCTCGATGAAGCCTTCCGGCCCGCGATAGCCATGGCGGCGCTCGTAATCCATGATGCCCTTGCGCAGCGCGGTGTACGCAACCTGCTGGTCGGCCGAATCGATCGTCGTGACGACGTTGAAGCCGCGCGTGTAGGTTTCCTCGCGGTACTGCGCATACATCATCTGGCGGACCATTTCCGCGACGTACTCGGCGTGCACGCTGAACTCGCGGCCCGCGCCCTTGACGGCGAGCGGCTGCGCGACGGCCTGGTCGTACTGCTCGCGGGTGATGAAGTTCAGTTCCAGCATCCGCTCCAGGATGTATTCCTGGCGCACCTTCGCGCGCTTCGGATTGACGACCGGGTTATATGCGGACGGCGCCTTCGGCAGCCCGGCGAGCATCGCTGCCTCGGCGAGCGTGATGTCCTTCAGGTCCTTGCCGAAATAGACCCGCGCGGCGCTCGCGAAGCCGTATGCGCGCTGGCCGAGATAGATCTGATTCATGTAGACCTCGAGAATCTGATCCTTCGTCAGCGCACGCTCGATCCGGTACGCGAGCAGCATCTCGTAGATCTTGCGCGTGTAGGTCTTTTCGCTCGACAGGAAGAAGTTGCGCGCGACCTGCATCGTGATCGTGCTCGCGCCCTGCGACGCATGGCCGTTCGTCAGCGCGACGAAACCGGCGCGGGCGATCCCGGTGAGGTCGACGCCGCCGTGATCGTAGAAGCGGGCATCCTCGATCGCGAGGATTGCCTTCTTGAGCGAGTCCGGGACGTCCTTGAAATGGACGATGTCGCGGCGTTCTTCGCCGAATTCGCCGATCAGCACGTGATCCGACGTATAGATGCGCAGCGGTACCTTCGGACGATAGTCGGTCAGCGCGTCGAGCGACGGCATGTTCGGCCATGCGACGACGAGCGCGTAGCCGAGCACGAGGCCGCCGGCCACGACGAGAGCCACGCACATCGCGACGAGGCCGAGCAGGACTTTCTGCCACCAGGGCCGCTTTTTCGGCTCCGGGGCGGGAGGCGGGGACGTAGGAGACGTGGATTGCATAGGCATACCGGAAAACAGTCCCGCGATTATAGCTGCCCGGTATGACCGGCCCTGACGCGGGGGCGCCCGCCGGAACGCCGCGGGTTGCCCATGCCGCCAGCATACCGCCCGCGCGGCCGCCCGGCACGACGACTGGCCGTCCGGCTGACTGTCGGACCCGCGCGCCGCTTTGCAGAATCAGGTCTCGGAAGCGCGGCGTGGGCCGCGACGATCGCGGGAGGCCGGGATGGCAGGACGATGGGGTGCGCGGTTTGCGCCGGGCAGGCACCGTTCGACGGGAATCGACGTCGCGGCGGACGAGGTGAGGGTCGCGGTGCTGAGCCGGCGCGGCCGGGGCGCTGAGGTGCGGGTCGAAGGGCTTGAGCGGGAGCCGGTGGGATTGACGGGTGGGCCGGAGGACGCACGCTGGGCCGCGGTCGTGCGCGCGTTGGCGGCGGCCGTGGCACGGCTGTCGGCGGTGGGTGTGCGCTGCGATGTGCGCGGCGTGATGGCGCTGCGCGACGACGAGATGCGGACCGCGACGCTCGATCTGGCCGGGCGCGATGACGTCGCCGATGCCGCCCGGCAGGCGGCCGAACGTATCTCGGGGCTGGCGCCGGACAGTCTCGCGTTCGACTGGCGCCAGGACGGCGGCGCGCATGCGGGCGAGATCGCGGTCGCCGTGGCGCCGCAGGCGCTGCTCGAACGGCGCATCGACGTGGCCGCGCAGGCCGGCGTCGACCTGACGGCCGTCGACGGTGAGTCGTCCGCCGCGCTGCGCGCCTTGCGCTATGCCGCGCAGTTCGAACTCGACGCGCACGGCCCTTACGCCGCGTTCTGGTTCTGCGACACCGGCGTGCACGGGTGGCGGGTCGACGGCCCGGTCGCGGCGCCGGTGCTCGCGGTGTCCGGCGAGGTGCGGGCGGCGTTTTCCGACGCATTGCGCCAGTGCGTGTTCGAGCCAGTGCGCTGCGTGCTCGTGGCCGGTGACGAGCGGTGCATCGCCCGCTTCGGCACGTCGGTTGCCGATATCGGCGACGCGCTGGGCGCGGCCGCGGTGCCGTTCGACTGCGCCGGATGGGACGGGCTGCCGGTCGAAGCTGCCGGCACGCCGGGTGGTCCGGCATTCGCCGTCGCGGTCGGGCTGGCGCTGCGCGGGGTGTGGGAATGATGGTCGAACCGGGGTCCGATCGGGCTGCCGCCGGCCGTATCTCGCTCGGTGGCTTCAATCTGCTGCCGTACCGTGAGCGGCTGGCGCACGCGTTGCGCCGGCGCCGGGCCACGCAGTGCGGGGCAGCGATCCTGCTCGGCGTACTCGCGGCGGGCTTGTGGACGGGCGCGGCTGCAGGGTGGCGATGGCGCGTGGATGCCGAGCGCGCGAGCGTAGAGGCGCGGCTGCGGCAATGGCAGCCGCAGGTGGATGCGGCAAGGCGCGCGGCCGGCGCGGCCACCGACCGCGCGCAACGTGATGCACAGGCGGTCCTGCTTGCGGTGCCTTACCGGCGTGTCGTCGGACTGCTTGCGACGCTGGCACGGGTGCGCGACGACACCATCCGGCTCGACGCGTTGCGCACGACATCGTCAGGCGCCGTGCTCGACGCGCGGGCCACGAGTTACCGGGCCGCCGCGCGGTGGCTCGCCCGGCTCGCGGCCGAGCAGCGCGACTGGCGATTCGATATCGGTGCGCTGACCCCGGCTTCGGCCGCGCCGGCCGCTACCGCGGCGGTGCCGTTCCGGTTCTCCGTGCAGGTGCGCTGGCACGACGCGCTGCCGCGACAGACGGCAACCGGAGGCGGCGCATGACGGCGATCCTGCCGCGGTCCTTGCCGGGCGGCGTCGATTGGCTCGGCCGCGTGCGGCGCGTGTCGCCGGCCACGGCGCACGCGGTGGGCTGCGTGCTGGCATGCGCGTCCGTGATGGCGGGCGCCATTCATCTGGCCAATGCAGCCGACTGGAGCGGGCTCGCGCACAGCCGCGCGTTGCTGGCAGCCACCCGGGTGCGCGCCGCTGATGCCCAGCGGGTACTCGCGACCACCGCGCAGCGGCGTGACACTCGCCCGGCTGGCCGGCTCGACGCCGGCTCGCCGCGTGCACCGGCGTGGCCCGCGCTGATGCTCGCGCTGGCCGATCTGACTGCGTCGAGCGGGTTGCGGATCGTGTCGATCGAACCGCGGCGCGCGGACGACCCGGCGCCGGATGGTCGACGCACGGTGCGCATCGTCGCGGAAGGCAGTTTTCCTGCGCTGCTGCAGATGGTCGGCGGGCTGGCGAGTTTCCCTGCGCTGGCGGTGCCGTCGGTGTTGCACGTCGAGCGGAAATCGAGCGGGTCGAGGGTGGACATGTCGATCGACGTGTTCCCGGCGCTGTCGGCGGCCAGCGTGCCGGATGGAGCGGCGTCCGTGCTTGCCGGTGCGGCGGACGACGATCCGCTCGGCGGCGCGGGCTCGTCAACGGTGGCCGATGATCCGGCGCCGCGTCTGGCCGGCACGATTCGCGACGCGCGTGCGGGGCTCGCGCTGTTCGACGCCGGCGCCGGCGTGTTCGCAGCCGTTGCGCCGGGCGAAGCGCTCGGACCATCGAGGGTGGTGCGGGTCGATGCCGATGCGGTGACGCTTGCGACGGCCGATGGCGCGCGCCGGTTCGTCATCGCTGACGGAGGTCACCCATGACGAAGTCTGGATGGCGGGCGATTGCCGGCTGGGTCGGCTCGAGCGTGGTCGCGGCGCACGCGGCGTTGCCGCCGCTGCCCCCTCTGCCGCCGGCCGCATGGCCGATCGCATCGACGCAAGCGCCCGCCCGGGACACGCCGTTGCCGCAGGGCACGTTCGATGGCGCGGACGATGCCGCGCCGGCGCAGGCCGGTCCGCCGCCGTTCGATCAAGCCGCACGCGCAGCGCTTCAGGTCGGCACAAGCGCCGCGGCGCCGGTGCTGGAGGGGCCGCCGATCCCGTTGCCGCCGCCGACGCGCATGGGCGACGCCGCCGCACGGCACCCCGGCGATGCGGACGACGCGCAGCGGATCTCGCTGAACCTGCAAGGCGCGGGGCTCGCGGCCGCGTTCGATGCGCTCGCGCGATTCACGGGGCTCAACATCATCGTCGGCGAGCAGGTGCGCGGCACTGTGACGTTACGTCTGAACAATGTCCGCTGGCGCGATGCGTTCGACACGTTGCTCGACACGCACGGGCTCACGATGTCCCGGCGCGGCAACGTGATCTGGGTCACGCCGGCGGCCGAACTGGCGGCGCGGGAGCGCGAGCGCTTTGAGACGCATGCGCGCGCGGCCGAGCTGGAGCCGCTCGCGAGCCGGACCTTCACGCTGCATTACCCGCGCGCGCAGGACGTGCAGCGGCTGCTGGCCGGGGCGACCGGCCAGCGCCTGCTGTCGAAACGGGGCGCCGCTGCGGCCGAACCGCGCACGAACCTGCTGTTCGTCACCGATCTGGCGCCGCGCATCGCGCAGATTGCGGGCCTGATCGATGCGATCGACCGGCCGTCACGGCAAGTCCGGATCGAAGCGCGCATCGTCGAAGGCGAACAGGGCTTCTCGCGCAACCTCGGCGCACGCATCGCGCTGCGCGCGCAGGGGCGGCCGCCCGCTGCCGACGGCACGGCGTTCGCGACGGACACGCGCAACGCGCTCGACCTGGCCGCGCGGCCGCTCGGCGGCTTCGAGGCGGCGACGGCTGGTTTCACATTGTTCGCCGCGCCGCTCAGCCGCGTGCTCGACGTCGAACTGAGCGCACTCGAGGCGCAAGGGCGGGGCCAGATCGTGTCCAGCCCGCGCGTGGTGACGGCCGACCGCGTGAAGGCGATCGTCGAACAGGGTTCGGAGCTGCCGTACCAGGCGAAGGTGGGCAACGGCGTGAGCGGCGTGCAGTTCCGCCGCGCGACGCTAAAGCTGGAGGTCGAGCCGCAGATCACGCCCGACGGGCGCGTCGTGCTCGACCTGGACGTGAGGAAAGACA
This sequence comes from Burkholderia sp. A9, assembly GCF_000801975.1. Lineage (NCBI taxonomy): Bacteria > Pseudomonadati > Pseudomonadota > Betaproteobacteria > Burkholderiales > Burkholderiaceae > Burkholderia > Burkholderia sp. A9. The sequence goes on from NZ_JSZN01000022.1 coordinate 9,175, forward strand.
GCATCGGCGAGCCGACCGCGGCCGGCCCGGCGATTCATACGAAGCATGTGCAGACCCGCGTCGAGGTCGAGGACGGCGGAACGGTCGCGATTGGCGGGATTTACGAGCAGTTGAACCGGGACGATGTGACGCGGGTGCCGCTCTTGGGCAAAATACCGGTTCTGGGCACGCTTTTCCGGCACCGCGCGCGGCGCGACCAGCGGAGCGAACTGGTCGTCTTCATCACGCCGACGGTCGTCGGCGCGCGGTGCGAGACGGCCGGCGCGGGCGACGCGGATGCGGGAAAAACAGGGCCGGAAGCCGGCGGCGCAGGCTCGACAAGGCAGCCGCTTTGCCAGTAAGCTGCGCCACACACCAGCAAGATTCAAGCAGAGGAAGCCGTTGCAAGCGCGGGACCCACATGCAAACGTATTTTTCGTCGGCCTTATGGGAGCGGGTAAGACCACCGTGGGCCGTGCGGTCGCGCGCCGGCTCGACAGGACGTTCTTCGACTCCGACCACGAAATCGAGGCCCGCACGGGCGCGCGCATTCCGGTGATCTTCGAGATGGAGGGCGAGGCCGGATTTCGCGACCGCGAATCGCAGGTGATCGCCGATCTGACGCAGCGCGAGAACATCGTGCTCGCGACGGGTGGCGGCGCGGTGCTGCGGCCCGAAAATCGCGATTGCCTGAAAAGCAGCGGCATCGTCATCTATCTGCGCGCCAATCCGCACGATCTGTGGCTGCGCACCCGCAAGGACAAGAACCGCCCGCTGTTGCAGACCGAAGATCCGAAGGCGCGTCTCGAAGCGCTCTACGAAGTGCGCGACCCGCTGTACCGCGAATGCGCGGACTTCATCATCGAGACCGGTCGTCCGTCGGTCAACGGCCTCGTCAACATGGTGCTGATGCAACTCGAACTGGCAGGCGTCACCGCCAAGCCGCTACAAGCATGATTACCGTCAACGTCGATCTGGGCGACCGCGCCTATCCGATTCACATTGGTGCCGGCCTGATCGGCCGCACCGAGCTGTTCGCCCCTCACATCAACGGTTCGTCCGTCACGATCGTCACGAACACGACGGTCGATCCGCTCTATGGCGACGCGCTGCGCGCGGCGCTCGCGCCGCTCGGCAAGCGCGTATCGACGGTCGTGCTGCCGGACGGCGAGGCATTCAAGAACTGGGAAACGCTGAACCTGATCTTGGACGGGCTGCTGACCGAGCGTGCGGATCGCAAGACGACGCTCGTCGCACTCGGCGGCGGCGTGATCGGTGACATGACCGGCTTCGCCGCCGCATGCTACATGCGCGGCGTGCCGTTCATCCAGGTGCCGACGACGCTGCTGTCGCAGGTCGATTCGTCGGTCGGCGGCAAGACGGGCATCAACCACCCGCTCGGCAAGAACATGATCGGCGCGTTCTACCAGCCGCAGGCGGTGATCGCCGATATCGGCGCGCTGACGACGCTGCCCGATCGCGAGCTGGCGGCCGGCGTCGCCGAGGTCATCAAGACGGGCGCGATCGCCGATGCGGAATTCTTCGACTGGATCGAGGCGAACGTCGATGCGCTGAACCGGCGCGAGCCGGCCGTGCTCGCGCATGCAGTGAAGCGTTCGTGCGAGATCAAGGCGAGCGTGGTCGCGGCCGACGAACGCGAAGGCGGGCTGCGCGCGATCCTGAACTTCGGCCATACGTTCGGCCATGCGATCGAGGCCGGGCTCGGCTACGGCGAATGGCTGCACGGCGAAGCGGTCGGCTGCGGGATGGTGATGGCGGGCGACCTGTCGGTGCGGCTCGGCCTCCTCGACGAAGCGTCGCGGCAGCGCCTGGATGCGGTGATCGCCGCCGCGCACCTGCCGGTCCGCGGGCCGGCACTCGGCGACGCGCGCTACATGGACCTGATGCGCGTCGACAAGAAAGCCGAAGCCGGCGCGATCAAGTTCATCCTGCTGAAGCGATTCGGCGATACGCTGATCGCGCAGGCGCCCGACGAAGCCGTATTCGCAACACTGGCGCAGACGACCCGGTAACGGCGGCCCGGATGCCCCGGCGCCCCTGACATGGAGGAGACGTGAGCGAGACATCCAGCAGCAAACCGACCAAAGCCGGCCGCGCATCCGTCGCGACGCTGGCCGAGCCGCCGACGCTGGCGGCGCTGGAAGCTCATCTCGCTCCGTATGCCGCCCACGCGTCGCAGTCGCGCGGCCGCCGCCATCAGGAAACGCCGCCGGCGGCGCGCACCGAATTCCAGCGCGACCGCGACCGCATCGTTCATTCGACCGCATTCCGCCGGCTCGAATACAAGACGCAGGTCTTCGTCAATCACGAGGGCGACCTGTTCCGAACCCGCCTCACGCACAGCCTCGAAGTCGCGCAGATCGCGCGTTCGGTCGCACGCAACCTGCGGCTCAACGAGGATCTCGTCGAAGCGATCTCGCTCGCGCACGATCTTGGTCATACGCCGTTCGGCCATGCCGGACAGGACGCGCTGAACGCGTGCATGCGCGAACACGGCGGCTTCGAGCACAACCTGCAGAGCCTGGCCGTCGTCGACGAGCTCGAGGAGCACTACGGCGCGTTCAACGGCCTCAACCTGTGCTTCGAGACGCGCGAAGGCATCCTCAAGCACTGCTCGCGCGAGAACGCACGCAAGCTCGGCGCGCTCGGCGAGCGCTTCCTGCAGGGCCGCCAGCCATCGCTGGAGGCGCAGCTCGCGAACATCGCGGATGAAATCGCATACAACAACCATGATGTCGACGACGGCCTGCGCTCCGGCCTGATCACGATCGAGCAGCTCGCCGAAGTCGAGCTGTGGCAGCGCCACTACGAAGCGGCGCTCGCCGATTTCCCGCATCTCGAAGGCCGCCGCCTCGTGCACGAGACGGTGCGTCGCATCATCAACACGCTGATCGTCGACCTGATCGACGAGACCACGCGCAATCTCGTGCGCGTCGCGCCCGCGTCGCTCGACGACGTGCGCGCGGCGCCGCCGCTCGTGGCGCACAGCGAAGCGGTCGCCGCGCAGGCGGCCGCCCTCAAGCGTTTCCTGTTCAAGAACCTGTACCGCCACTACAAGGTGATGCGCATGGCGAGCAAGGCGCAGCGCGTGGTCACCGGGCTGTTCGACGCGTTCATCGACGATCCGAGGCTGCTGCCGCCGCCGTACCAGTCGGACGACGAAGCGCAGCAGCCGCGCCTCGTCGCGCACTACATCGCCGGCATGACCGACCGCTTCGCGTTGAAGGAATACCAGCGCCTGTTCGTCATCAGCGACAACTGACTGTCACAAACGATCACTAGACTTCGCCGGTTCAATGGCGATGGGAATGTTGCACACGCTGTTGGTAACGTTTTCATAGGAGAGAGGTCGATGATGAAGAAGCCTGCGGGGACAGTGGTTCGTTCGATCGCGCTCGGCGGCGCGCTGATGTTCGGTGTGCAGCATGCGGCGTTCGCCGTGACGGAAATCCAGTTCTGGCATGCGATGGAGTCGGCGCTCGGCGAACGGGTGAACGAGATCGCCGCGCAGTTCAATGCATCGCAGAGCGACTACAAGATCGTGCCGGTCTTCAAGGGCACCTACGACCAGGCGCTCGCAGCGGGCATCGCCGCCTATCGCAGCGGCAACGCGCCGGCGATCCTCCAGGTCTATGAAGTCGGCACTGCAACGATGATGCAGGCGAAGAAGGCCGTCGTACCCGTCTCCGACGTGTTCAAGCAGGCCGGCGTGCCGCTCGACGAAAAGGCATTCGTGCCGACCATCGCGAGCTACTACAGCGATGCGAAGACGGGCCATCTCGTGTCGATGCCGTTCAACAGCTCGACGCCGGTGCTGTACTACAACAAGGACGCCTTCAAGAAGGCCGGGCTCGATCCGAACCAGCCGCCGAAGACGTGGGCCGACGTGCAGGCCGACGCGGAGAAGCTGCGCAAGTCCGGGATGGCCTGCGGCTTCACGACCGGCTGGCAGGGCTGGATCCAGCTCGAGAACTACAGCGCGTGGCATGCCCTGCCGTTCGCGAGCCGCAACAACGGCTTCGACGGCACGGACGCGGCGCTCGAGTTCGACAAGCCGCAGCAGGTCGCGCACATCGCGTTCCTGCAGCAGATGCAGAAGGATGGCACGTTCACGTACGCGGGTCGCAAGGATGAAGCGTCGGCGAAGTTCTACAGCGGCGACTGCGGGATCATGACGACGTCGTCGGGCGCGCTCGCGAACGTGCAGAAGTTCGCGAAGTTCAGCTACGGCACCGGAATGATGCCGTACGACGCGAACGTGAAGGGTGCGCCGCAGAACGCGATCATCGGCGGCGCGAGCCTGTGGGTGCTGGCCGGCAAGGATCCGGCGACCTACAAGGGCGTCGCGAAATTCCTCGCGTTCCTGGCCTCGCCGCCGGTCGCCGCGAAGTGGCACCAGGAAACCGGCTACCTGCCGGTCACGACGGCCGCGTACGACCTCACGCGCCAGCAGGGCTTCTATGCGAAGAACCCGAGCGCGGAAACCGCGATCAAGCAGATGATGAACAAGCCGCCGCTGCCTTACACGAAGGGACTGCGCCTCGGCAACATGCCGCAGATCCGCACGGTGGTCGACGAAGAGCTGGAGCAGGTCTGGGCGCAGAAGAAGTCGCCGAAGGACGCGCTCGATTCGGCGGCGTCGCGCGGCGACGAACTGCTGCGCCGCTTCGAGAAGTCGGGCGGTTGAGCCCGCATCGCGTTCGTGCCGCCGGCCCCGTCGCGCATGCGCGCGCGCGGGCCGGCGGCGCGGCTTCCTTCCCGTTTTGCCTGACCGGATGCCCGCGATGCAATCCCGTTCCCGTTTTGGCGCGAGCCTGCTGCCGTACCTGCTGATCGCGCCGCAGCTCGCGATCACCGCCGTATTCTTCCTGTGGCCGGCCGGCGTCGCGCTGTGGCAGTCGACGCAGATGCAGGATGCGTTCGGCACGTCGAGCGAATTCGTCGGCTTCGCGAACTTCACGCGCCTGTTCGCCGACCCGCTGTATCTCGACTCGTTCCGCACGACGCTGGTGTTTAGCTCGCTCGTCACCGTCAGCGGGCTCGTCGTGTCGCTGCTGCTCGCCGCGTGCGCCGATCGCGTGATCCGCGGCGCGCGCGTGTACCGCACGCTGCTGATCTGGCCGTACGCGGTCGCGCCGACGATCGCGGCCGTGCTGTGGGCCTTCCTGTTCAACCCGAGCATCGGCCTGGTGACCTACGCGCTCGCGAAGGGCGGCATCGTCTGGAATCACGCGCTGAACGGCAGCCAGGCGATGTTCCTGGTCGTGCTCGCGTCGGTGTGGAAGCAGGTGAGCTACAACTTCCTGTTCTTCTATGCGGGCCTGCAGGCGATCCCGCGCTCGCTGATCGAGGCGGCGGCGATCGACGGCGCCGGACCGGTGCGGCGCTTCTTCAACATCGCGCTGCCGCTGCTGTCGCCGACGAGCTTCTTCCTGCTGGTCGTGAATCTCGTCTATGCGTTCTTCGACACGTTCCCGGTGATCGACGCGGCCACTGCCGGCGGCCCCGCGCAAAGCACGAAGACGCTGATCTACAAGATCTTCACGGAAGGCTTCCAGGGGCTCGACATCGGCAGCTCGGGCGCGCAGTCGGTCGTGCTGATGATCATTGTCGTCGGGCTCACGGTGATCCAGTTCCGCTTCGTCGAACGCAGGGTGCAATACGCATGATCGAAAATCGCAAGGGCTTCGACCTGTTCTGCCACGCGGTGTTGATCGCGGGCGTCGTGCTGATCGTGTTTCCGGTGTACGTCGCGTTCTGCGCGGCGACGATGAACGCGCAGGAAGTGTTCACGATCCCGCTGTCGCTGGTGCCGAGCACGCACCTGCTGGAGAACCTCGCGTACATCTGGGGGCACGGCAGCGGCGGCACGACGGCACCGTTCGGCCGGCTGCTCGTCAACAGCTTCGCGATGGCGCTCGGGATCGCGGTCGGCAAGATCGCGGTGTCGATCCTGTCCGCCTACGCGATCGTCTATTTCCGCTTCCCGTTCCGCAACACGGCGTTCTGGCTGATCTTCATCACGCTGATGCTGCCGGTCGAGGTGCGGATCTTCCCGACCGTGCAGGTCGTGTCGACGCTGCACCTGACGAACACCTACGCGGGGCTCACGCTGCCGCTGATCGCGTCGGCGACCGCGACGTTCCTGTTCCGCCAGTTCTTCATGACGCTGCCCGATGAGCTGATGGACGCCGCGCGCATCGACGGCGCGGGGCCGCTGCGCTTCTTCTGGGACGTCGTGTTGCCGCGGTCGAAGACGAGCATTGCGGCGCTGTTCGTGATCACGTTCATCTACGGCTGGAACCAGTATCTGTGGCCGATCCTGATCACGACGGAGGCGTCGCTGTCGACGGCGGTGGTGGGCATCAAGACGATGATCGCGAGCGGCGACGCCGCGACTGAATGGCAATACGTGATGGCGGCGACGCTGCTGGCGATGATCCCGCCGCTCGTCGTCGTGCTGGCGATGCAGCGCTGGTTCGTGCGCGGCCTCGTCGATTCCGAAAAATAGTCAACGGACGGCAACCGGGAGAAGGACCAAGTATGGCTGCGCTGAGCTTGAAGGGCGTCAGGAAATCCTACGACGGCAAGCAGCATGTGCTGCACGGCATCGACGTGGAGATCGCCGACGGCGAATTCATCGTGCTGGTCGGCCCGTCGGGCTGCGGCAAGTCGACGTTGCTGCGGATGATCGCGGGGCTCGAGACGGTGACGGACGGCGAGATCGCGATCGGCGACCGCGTGGTGAACGCGCTGGAGCCGAAGGATCGCGACATCGCGATGGTGTTCCAGAACTACGCGCTGTACCCGCACATGACGGTCGCGCAGAACATGGGCTACGGGCTGAAGATCCGCGGCATCGAGCGTGCGACGATCGACACGCGGGTGGCCGCGGCCGCGAAGATCCTCGAGCTGGAGCCGCTGCTCGCGCGGCGGCCGCGCGAACTGTCGGGCGGCCAGCGGCAACGCGTCGCGATGGGACGCGCGATCGTGCGCGAGCCGTCCGTCTTTCTGTTCGACGAGCCGCTGTCGAACCTCGATGCGAAGCTGCGCGTGCAGATGCGACTCGAGATCCAGCGGCTGCATGCGCGGCTCGCGACGACGAGCGTGTATGTGACGCACGACCAGATCGAGGCGATGACGCTCGCGCAGCGCGTGATCGTGATGAACCGCGGCTACGCGGAGCAGATCGGCGCGCCGGTCGACGTGTACGAGAAGCCGGCAACGGTGTTCGTCGCCGGCTTCATCGGCTCGCCGGCGATGAACCTGCTGCACGGCCGGCTGTCGGAGGATGGCGCGACGTTCACGGTCGCAGGTGGCGGCCCGGCGCTGCCGGTCGCCGGCGCGCCGGGCATCGGCAGCGCGATCGCCACCGGGCGCGACTGGGTGCTGGGCGTGCGGCCGGAGCACATGACGCCGCAGCCGGGCGTCGCGCAGGCGACGCTGCCGGTCGATTCGTGCGAGCTGCTCGGCGCGGATAATCTCGCGCATGGCCGCTGGGGCAATCATGACGTCGCGGTGCGCCTGCCGCACGCGGATCGCCCGGCGCGCGGCACGGCGCTGGGCGCCGCGCTGCCTGCGCACCGGCTGCATTTCTTCGATCCCGAGACCGGCAAGCGTGCCGGCTGACCCTGACGAACCTGCTGAACCCGCTGCGAGGCTCACGATGACTTCCCGTACCGACTGGCCCTATCCGCGCGTCGTCGCCCATCGTGGCGGCGGCACGCTTGCGCCGGAGAACACGCTTGCCGCGTTCGACGAGGGCGCGCGGCGCGGTCACCGGATGGTCGAGTTCGACGCGAAGCTGTCCGCCGACGACGTGACGTTCCTGCTGCACGACGACACGGTCGACCGTACGTCGAACGGCAGCGGGCCGGCAGCGGGCATGCGCTATGCGGCGCTGGCCGCGCTCGACGCGGGCGCGTGGTTCGACGCGCGCTTCGCCGGCGAACGCATGCCGACGTTCGAGGCGGCGGCGGCGCGGTGTATCGCACACGGACTGGCGGCGAACGTGGAGATCAAGCCGTGCCCGGGCCGCGAGCGCGACACGGGGCAGCGGGTTGCGACCGATGCGGCCGCGTACTGGCACGGCGCCGCCGTGCCGCCGTTGCTGTCGTCGTTCTCGTTCGACGCGCTGCAACAGGCGCGCGAGGCGGCGCCCGCGCTACCGCGCGGAATGCTGTACGAAGCGGTGCCGGACGACTGGCACGCGCAGGTCGTCGGCGCGCTCGGCTGCGTATCGTTGCACGCGAACCACAACGAACTCGACGAGCCGCTCGTGCGCGCGATCAGGGCGGCCGGGTTGCGCATCCTGGTCTATACGGTCAACGACCTGGCCCGGGCGCGCGAGCTCGTGCGCTGGGGTGTCGATGCGGTCTGCACGGACCGCATCGATCTCATCGGTCCGACGGCACTCGACGACATCGTGTAACGCCACGCATCGGGAAAAACCCTGCGAGGGAACGTGCCTGACGCGAAAAAACGACGCCCCGGCGGGATTCCGACCGGGGCGTTTTGCATCGCGCGCCCGTTACTCAAGGAAAAATCCGCTACAAATTGCAGCAGGATTAACCATTCCCCAAATATTCGACTACGCTTAGAAGCGGTAGCCGAGGTTCAGGTACGTGACGATCGGATTGAGCGAGATCTTTGCTTTCGACGTTTCGGTCAGGGTGCCGACCGGCGTCCGGCGGGCCGTCGTGAAGGTCGCGGTCACGCTGATCGGGATGTACGAGATCGACAGGCCGCCGAACCAGTGTTTCGTGAAGTTGTACGTGAAGCCGGCGTTGAACACGGGCGCCCACTGGTTGCTGGTCGTCGCGCTGGTCGGACCGCCGAGCACGCCGTTCTCGAAGCTGCCGTTCGTGATCTTTGCGCCGGTGAACCAGGTATACGTCGCGCCGACGCCGACATACGGACGGAACTTCGCGTTGGCGTCGTTGAAGTGGTAGCGAAGCAATACGGCGGGGCTCCATTGGTACGCACGGCCGAGTACGCCGAACTGTGAGAACTGACCCTTGCCGGTAATGTCGAACTTCGGCGGGATCCCCATGACGAGCTCGGTGGAGATGTGGTCGGTGACGAAGTAGCCCGCGGCGAGCCCAAGCGTGTCGGCGTCGTTGATGCCGGCGCCCGTGTTGGGAATCGACTGGTTGATGGGCGTGCCGCCTACGCCGTACACGAACAGCGGATCGCTGCTGTCCTGCGGCGCAAAGTGCAGCCAGCCGGTGCTGACGTAGAAATCACCTGCAGATTGTGCGTGTGCCGTACCGCCCGCAAATGCGAATGCGAGCGCTGCGGCCCCCGTAATGGCTAATTTTCGTTTCATTGTGTCTCCTCCGATCAAAGGCGTGCTCATTATGACGACTGCGTTTAAAACCAAACAAGCTCGCAAGTTAGAGCTTTCTCCCTAGGATTCGCACGACCGTACGCTTCCGCGCCCCGTGGGGACAGGCATTCTACGCAGGTGCGTAATTTCGGACCCCCCGGGTATTTCCTAACGCGTTCAAACGGACATTCAGCATGGCACGGTTAGCACGACTCTACGTTCCGGACCAGCCGCAGCACGTGATACTGCGCGGCCTGGATCAGCAACCCGCGTTCGTCGACGACCAGGATTACGAACTCTTCATCGATTGCCTGAAGGCCGCCGCGCGCGATCACCATCTTTCGGTGCATGCCTACGTGCTGCTCCCGCGTCAGGTGCAGTTGCTCGTGACGCCGAGCGACGAGGCGAGCCTGCCGAAGGCGATGCAGGCGGTCGGCCGCCGCTACGTTGCGCATTTCAACCGGCGTTATTCGCGGCGCGGCACCCTGTGGGAAGGCCGCTATCGCGCGACCGTGATCGAAGGCGAGCGCTATTTCCTGCTCGCGAGCCGCGTGGTCGAGATGAGCCCGGTGCGCGCGCAGCTGGCTGCGACGGCCGACGCATACCGCTGGTCGAGCTACCGGCACCACGTCGGGCTCACCGTCGACAGCCTGATCACGGACCATCCGCTCTACTGGGCGCTCGGCAACACGCCGTTCGACCGGCAGCGCGCGTACAAGGAGCTCTGCGAGCAGCCGCTCGACGAGCGGCAGGCCGATCAGCTCCAGCAGGCGACGCTGAAGGGCTGGGTGCTCGGCGGCGAGCATTACCGCGAGTGGGCGGCGCGCACCGCGAACCGGCGCGTCTCGCCGCTGCCGCGCGGACGCCCCAGAAAGGTGCGTGAGAACACGCCGCCGATCCAGCAGTAACGCGGGAAAGGCGGATCACGAGGCGGCGCTGCGAGCGCCGCTTCTTTTTGCACCAAATCGATGCGGCCCCAATAAAACAGCACCAGATCGGAGCATGTGTTTAATTGGGGTTCGATCAAACGGTTTTTGTTGCTATTCCTTTGATTCGTCGCGTATATTCCGAATTCCGGTGGCCCGGGCGAAGCTTGCCCATCCACTGTCGGCCGTGCCGTCTCCCGTCGGGAGCGGGAACGACGGCAACAAAAAAATGGTTCAACGGCCTTTGAGGCCCCTTTACGACGGTGTCCCCATGAACGACCATCAGCAGCCGCTCGCCGCGGTGCCCGCCGCACAAGGTCTGTACGACCCGCAAAACGAACACGACGCCTGCGGCGTCGGCTTCGTCGCTCACATCAAGGGCAAGAAGAGCCACGAGATCATCCAGCAGGGTCTGAAGATCCTCGAGAACCTCGACCACCGCGGCGCGGTCGGTGCCGATCCGCTGATGGGCGACGGCGCGGGCATCCTGATCCAGATTCCGGACGCGTTCTATCGCGAGGAAATGTCGAAGCAGGGCGTGACGCTGCCGCCAGCTGGCGAATATGGGGTCGGGATGATCTTCCTGCCGAAGGAAAACGCGTCGCGGCTCGCGTGCGAGCAGGAGCTCGAGCGCACGGTGCGGGCAGAAGGCCAGGTCGTGCTCGGCTGGCGCGACGTGCCGGTCGACCATGCGATGCCGATCTCGCCGACGGTGAAGGCGAGCGAGCCGCTGATCCGCCAGATCTTCATCGGTCGCGGCAAGGACATCATGGTGACGGACGCGCTCGAGCGGAAGCTGTACGTGATCCGCAAGACCGCGAGCCATCGCATCCAGGCGCTCAAGCTCAAGCACGGCAAGGAATACTTCGTGCCGTCGATGTCGGCGCGCACGGTCGTCTACAAGGGGCTGCTGCTCGCGGGCCAGGTCGGCGTGTACTACCGCGACCTGCAGGACCCGCGTGTCGTGTCGGCGCTCGCGCTCGTGCACCAGCGCTTCTCGACCAACACGTTCCCGGCGTGGGAACTGGCTCACCCGTACCGGATGATCGCGCACAACGGCGAGATCAACACCGTGAAGGGCAACGTGAACTGGCTGAACGCGCGTACCGGCGCGATCGCGTCGCACGTGCTCGCTGACGACCTGCCGAAGCTGTGGCCGCTGATCTACCCGGGCCAGTCCGACACCGCCTCGTTCGACAACTGTCTCGAACTGCTGGTGATGGCCGGCTATCCGCTCGTGCACGCGGTGATGATGATGATCCCGGAAGCCTGGGAGCAGCACACGCTGATGGACGAGAACCGCCGCGCGTTCTATGAATACCACGCCGCGATGATGGAACCGTGGGACGGCCCGGCCGCGATCGCGTTCACCGACGGCCGCCAGATCGGCGCGACGCTCGACCGTAACGGCCTGCGTCCGGCGCGCTACATCGTCACGGACGACGACCTCGTCATCATGGCGTCGGAAGCCGGCACGCTGCCGATCCCCGAATCGAAGATCGTCAAGAAGTGGCGCCTGCAACCCGGCAAGATGTTCCTGATCGACATGGAACACGGCCGCATCATCGACGACAAGGAACTGAAGGACAACCTCGCGAACGCGAAGCCGTACAAGAGCTGGATCGACGCCGTGCGCATCAAGCTCGACGAGATCGAGCCGAAGGCCGAGGAAGTCGCGGCCGGCCGCACGCAGGGCGCCGCGCTGCTCGACCGCCAGCAGGCGTTCGGCTATACGCAGGAAGACCTGAAGTTCCTGATGGCGCCGATGGCGCAGCAGGGTGAAGAGGCCGTCGGTTCGATGGGCAACGACTCGCCGCTCGCGGTGATGTCGAACAAGAACAAAACCCTCTATCACTACTTCAAGCAGCTGTTCGCGCAGGTCACGAACCCGCCGATCGACCCGATCCGCGAGAACATGGTCATGTCGCTCGTGTCGTTCATCGGCCCGAAGCCGAACCTGCTCGACACGAACAACATCAACCCGCCGATGCGTCTCGAAGTGTCGCAGCCGGTGCTCGACTTCAAGGACATCGCGAAGATCCGCGCGATCGACCAGTACACCGGCGGCAAGTTCAGCGCGTACGAACTGAACATCTGCTATCCGGTCGCATGGGGCAAGGAAGGCATCGAGGCACGCCTCGCGTCGCTGTGCGCGGAAGCCGTCGACGCGGTGAAGTCGGGCTACAACATGCTGATCGTGTCGGACCGCAAGACGGACGCCGAGCACGTCGCGATTCCCGCGCTGCTCGCCACGTCGGCGATCCACACGCACCTCGTCCAGCAAGGGCTGCGCACGAGCACGGGCCTCGTCGTCGAGACGGGCTCCGCGCGTGAGACGCACCACTTCGCGCTGCTCGCGGGCTACGGCGCGGAAGCCGTGCACCCGTACCTCGCGATGGAAACGCTCGCGAAGATGGCCGAGGGCCTGCCGGGCGACCTGTCGCCGGAGAAGGCCGTCTACAACTTCACGAAGGCGGTCGGCAAGGGCCTGCAGAAGGTGATGTCGAAGATGGGCATCTCGACCTACATGTCGTACACCGGCGCGCAGATCTTCGAAGCGCTCGGCCTGTCGAGCGACCTGGTCGAGAAGTACTTCAAGGGCACGGCATCGAAGGTCGGCGGCATCGGCCTGTTCGAAGTCGCTGAAGAAGCTATCCGCCTGCACCGCGACGCGTTCGGCGACAACCCGGTCCTGCGCGACATGCTCGACGCGGGCGGCGAATACGCGTATCGCGTGCGCGGCGAAGACCACATGTGGACGCCGGATTCGATCGCGAAGCTCCAGCACGCGACGCGCAGCAACTCGTACCAGACGTACAAGGAATACGCGCACCTGATCAACGACCAGACCAAGCGTCACATGACGTTCCGCGGCCTGTTCGAGTTCAAGGTCGAGCCGACCAAGGCGATCCCGATCGACGACGTCGAATCGGCGAAGGACATCGTGAAGCGCTTTGCGACGGGCGCGATGTCGCTCGGTTCGATCAGCACCGAAGCGCACGCGACGCTCGCGATCGCGATGAACCGGATCGGCGGCAAGTCGAACACCGGCGAAGGCGGCGAGGACGAGAAGCGTTACCGCAACGAACTGCGCGGCATTCCGATCAAGTCGGGCGAGACGCTGAAGTCGGTGATCGGCGACGAGATCGTCAGCGACATTCCGCTGAAGGACGGCGATTCGCTGCGCTCGAAGATCAAGCAGGTCGCGTCGGGCCGCTTCGGCGTCACCGCCGAGTACCTCGCATCGGCCGACCAGATCCAGATCAAGATGGCGCAGGGCGCGAAGCCGGGCGAAGGCGGCCAGCTGCCGGGCCACAAGGTGTCGGAATACATCGGCAAGCTGCGTTACTCGGTGCCGGGCGTCGGCCTGATCTCGCCGCCGCCGCACCACGACATCTACTCGATCGAGGATCTGGCGCAGCTGATCCACGACCTGAAGAACGTGAACCCGAGCTCGAGCATCTCGGTGAAGCTGGTGTCGGAAGTGGGCGTCGGTACGGTGGCGGCCGGTGTTGCGAAGGCGAAGGCCGATCACGTCGTGATCGCCGGCCATGACGGCGGCACGGGCGCATCGCCGCTGTCGTCGGTCAAGCACGCCGGCACGCCGTGGGAACTCGGCCTGGCCGAAACGCAGCAGACGCTGGTGCTGAACCGCCTGCGCGGCCGGATCCGCGTGCAGGCCGACGGCCAGATGAAGACGGGCCGCGACGTCGTGATCGGCGCGCTGCTCGGCGCGGACGAATTCGGCTTCGCGACGGCGCCGCTCGTCGTCGAGGGCTGCATCATGATGCGCAAGTGCCACCTGAACACGTGCCCGGTCGGCGTCGCGACGCAGGATCCGGTGCTGCGTGCGAAGTTCCAGGGCCAGCCCGAGCACGTCGTGAACTACTTCTTCTTCGTTGCCGAGGAAGTGCGCGAGATCATGGCGCAGCTCGGCATCGCGAAGTTCGACGACCTGATCGGCCGCGCCGACCTGCTCGATACGCGCAAGGGCGTCGAGCACTGGAAGGCGAAGGGCCTCGACTTCTCGCGCGTGTTCTACCAGCCGGAAGAATGCGAGGACGTCGCGCCGCGTCACGTCGACGTGCAGGATCACGGCCTCGAGCGCGCGCTCGACCACGTGCTGATCGAGAAGGCGAAGGCCGCGATCGAGAACGGCGAGCATGTGTCGTTCATCCAGCCGGTGCGCAACGTGAACCGCACGGTCGGCGCGATGCTGTCGGGCGTGATCGCGAAGAAGCACGGCCACGACGGCCTGGCCGACGACGCGGTGCACATCCAGCTGAAGGGCACGGCCGGCCAGAGCTTCGGCGCGTTCCTCGCGAAGGGCGTGACGCTCGACCTCGTCGGCGACGGCAACGACTACGTCGGCAAGGGCCTGTCGGGCGGCCGGATCATCATCCGTCCGACCAACGACTTCCGCGGCAAGTCCGAGGAAAACATCATCTGCGGCAACACGGTGATGTACGGCGCGATCGAAGGCGAATCGTTCTTCCGCGGCGTCGCGGGCGAGCGCTTCTGCGTGCGCAACTCGGGCGCGACGGCGGTCGTCGAAGGCACGGGCGACCACGGCTGCGAATACATGACGGGCGGTACGGTCGTCGTGCTCGGCGAGACGGGGCGCAACTTCGCGGCCGGCATGTCGGGCGGCCTCGCGTACATCTACGATCCGGAAGGCACGTTCGCGGCGAAGTGCAACAAGTCGATGGTCGCACTCGAGCCGGTGCTGCAGCAGGCCGAGCAGGAGCGCACGGTCGACCGCGCGCTCTGGCACGCAGGCACGACGGACGAAGCGCTGCTCAAGGGGCTCGTCGAGCGTCATTTCCAGTTCACGGGTTCGCCGCGCGCGAAGTCGCTGCTGGAAAACTGGGACGCGGCGCGCCGCCAGTTCGTGAAGGTGTTCCCGCACGAATACAAGCGCGCGCTGGGCGAGATCGGTGCGAAGAAGGCGGCGAAGGAAGTGCTGGCCGCCTGAGCGACGAACGACATAGCGAATGCCGCGCGCGCATGACTGCCGCGCGCGGCTCCCCCACCCGATACACCGAACAGAAGAGCACCTTATGGGCAAGGCAACCGGTTTTCTGGAGTTCGAACGCCGCCACGAGGCGTACGAAGCACCGCTCACGCGCGTGAAGCACTACAAGGAATTCGTCGCGGCACTGACCGACGCGGACGCGAAGGTCCAGGGCGCGCGCTGCATGGATTGCGGCATCCCGTTCTGCAACAACGGCTGCCCGGTCAACAACATCATCCCGGACTTCAACGATCTCGTTTACCGCCAGGACTGGCAGCAGGCGATCGAAGTCCTGCATTCGACCAACAACTTCCCGGAATTCACGGGCCGTATCTGCCCGGCGCCGTGCGAGGCAGCGTGCACGCTCGGGATCAACGAAGATCCGGTCGGCATCAAGTCGATCGAGCACGCGATCATCGACAAGGCCTGGGCGGAAGGCTGGGTGAAGCCGCTGCCGGCCGAGCACAAGACGGGCAAGAAGGTCGCGGTCGTCGGTTCGGGCCCCGCGGGCCTCGCCGCTGCGCAGCAGCTCGCGCGCGCGGGCCACGACGTGACGGTGTTCGAGAAGAACGATCGCGTCGGCGGCCTGCTGCGTTACGGGATCCCCGACTTCAAGCTCGAGAAGTGGCTGATCGATCGCCGCATGCGCCAGATGGAAGCGGAGGGCGTGACGTTCCGCACCAGCGTGTTCATCGGCAAGGATGCGCTGCCCGAGTCGATCGGCAGCCTCGCGAAGGAAACCATTTCGCCGGAGAAGCTGAAGGAAGAGTTCGACGCGGTCGTGATCGCGGGCGGTTCGGAAACGCCGCGCGACCTGCCGGTGCCGGGCCGCGAGCTCGATGGCGTTCATTTCGCGATGGACTTCCTGCCGCAGCAGAACCGCGTGAACGCGGGCGACAAGCTGGTCGACCAGCTCCTCGCGAAGGGCAAGCACGTGATCGTGATCGGTGGTGGTGACACGGGTTCGGACTGCGTCGGCACGTCGAACCGTCACGGCGCGAAGCAGGTCACGCAGTTCGAGCTGCTGCCGCAGCCGCCGGAAGAGGAAAACAAGCCGCTCGTGTGGCCGTACTGGCCGATCAAGCTGCGCACGTCGTCGTCGCACGAGGAAGGCTGCGAGCGTGACTGGGCGGTCGCGACGAAGCGTCTCGAAGGCAAGAACGGCAAGGTCGAGAAGCTGATCGCGGTGCGCGTCGAGTGGAAGGACGGCAAGATGCAGGAAGTGCCGGGCTCCGAGTTCGAGATGAAGGCCGACCTGGTGCTGCTCGCGATGGGCTTCACGCAGCCGGCAGCCACCGTGCTCGAGGCGTTCGGCGTCGCGAAGGATGCCCGCGGCAATGCGCGCGCGGCGACCGAAGGCGATCGCTCGTACTACACGTCGGTCGACAAGGTGTTCGCGGCAGGCGACATGCGTCGCGGCCAGTCGCTCGTCGTCTGGGCGATCCGCGAAGGCCGTCAGTGCGCGCGCTCGGTCGACGCGTACCTGATGGGGCATTCGGAACTGCCGCGCTAAGCTGAAGCGCGCGAGCGGGTTTCGATGAAAACCGGGCGTCCGAAAGGGCGCCCGGTTTTTTTTATGGGCGTCGGCGGCGTGCCGTCGAGCGACGTCATGGTGCCGGCTTCGCCGACTCGAGAGGAAGCTTCTGAATTTTCCCGAAACCGGTGATGCGGAGGTCGCAATCGATCGTCGCCCCGTAGTTTCCTTCGCGAGACTTCAGATCGAATGCCCACCAGCCGAGCTTGTCGGCATAATATCGGGGCTTTCCGGTGAATTCGACGTCGTTCAGTTGGGTGCCTTGTTCTTTGGCGAATGCGAGAATTTTTGCCTCGAGTTCTCCGGCCGGAGCATCAGGGCAACTGCCTTCGTCCCTCTCGTATCTGGCAATTCCAACGATGACAAGAAACAGCGAGACCAGAGCGATGGCTGTCGCGACGAGAATAAGCACGAGGCGAACGACGTAGCGAGTGACTGTTGAGATCATGGTCGTTTTGGGAGCCCTCAGGACACGAGGTTGCGATCACGGTTGAAAAATCCTCGTTGGTTACGTCTACCAGAGCCTTGGGCGCATGAGTCCACCGAATGATGGCCGGTGAACGGCTTGAGGCGGACGTGTTTCGGCGTTCCGGACGGGCCTTTGACCAGAGAATGAGATTTCTTTCTCGCCAGTGAAGTAGATCTGATAGTCGGTGTGGCCAAGTGTGGAGCCGATTTCTCGCAAAACGGTGGTCATCCATTCTTGCAGGAACGGTCGATTGGAGCGGTCGGCATCGAATTTGTCAGGATTCAACGTGTAGGACCCAGCGAAGCGATAGGTGTTGTCTTCCTGCATCGTCAATGTTCCTCGGACGTGACCCGAGACGCGACCTACCGTTGTGGCGGACCAGAAGTCTTGTGCACCGTGGCTGAAGACATTCGTGCTGAACGGTCCGTCGATCGGATAAGTGCCCGGACCATATCCAGGGTTATCTATGCTTGACCGGATCAATTCGAAATCCGAGACGCCCATTCTTAGATTCATGGATTCGAGATTGATCGATCTGCGTTCGCCATTTCCAAAAACCCAATAATAGACGGCCCCGATGAACATGAAGGGATTGCCGTAAAACTGGAATTCAGAGGTCGGCCGGATCCCGTTCAGCTGATTTGCGTAGATGCCGAATAGTGTCGAGACGTCACCATATTGGCCCAAGGCGCGGTTGAGATTGTATGAGTTCGCTCCGGGGAAGTTTTGATAGCCGCCCCGCGCCAACCACCCGGTAAACTCGCCAATCAACGTCAGTTGGTTGCGCCAGAATATCTCGTTGCGGTGCTCGAACAGGAACTTGAAGAACTCTTCAGTGACGGAAATCATGTCACCGTGGTCTGCGTTGTTGAACATCTCGGTAGCTGAACAATATCTACCGAAGCACAGGAGCTTGGGATAACCGAGTGCGGCCTCAGACATCGCGCCTCCGCCTCCAACCTTGTTTGAAAATCCGTCAAGACTGGGGAGGCGCGGTGCGTTGACCGAAATTTCCGGCAAGACGTTCGCTTGTGCCAAGCATATCGATCGTTTCTGCAGCGCGTAGAGGGGAAGAGATACCGCCCCGGTAACGAGTATTCGCCTCTTATGTCGTTGTGTCTGTTCGGCATGGGCAGCACGTTCCAATGAACCGTTTGATTTCCTCATTTCTTATCCCATCCTGTAAAAAATTTGTAGTCCGAATCGAATAGCATTCGTGTTTTGTGAGTGTCGATGCAAGCAGAGCTTCATGTGTTGCCATCTTTGAAATGGCGGCGATGTGCTTATTTCGTCACCGTCGGGCCGGATGCTTTCAAACGATTTGCGTCGAAGTGCCTGACGAGCGATGCCAGCATGGGGAATGACCCAATCGCGTGGTGAGGCTTCTCCGACATGGCACGGCGGTATTTCAGGGGAAACTTTCACGCGATCAATAGACAGTCGATCCTGGCGTGTGGACAGCGCGAAGAGAGGAGCGGCACGTTGCGTGGCCGATTTGGCGGTTCGCTATTGCGAATGTTTCCGAGTGTCAAAGGTCGCGAATCGCCAGTCGCAGTATTTGCTTTCGATCGGTACTTGACGCTGAGCCAAGCACTCCCTGTGACAAGGGGGATTGGCGGAACGACTTAAATTCCAGGCATCCATTCGTCGCTCCCCCGCTGCGCGTCCCGCATCTTCCCGAAGCGTCGCCTAACCTGATCACATCGGGCGGTGATATTCGGCGATCCTTTAACCTTTCGTTTTGTAATAATTCTTGCGAACTGTCATATCATGTCGCCCCTCGGGTCGCGTTCGCGCGGCCGCCGCATGTGACTGACGCAATTTACAAGGATTCTGGATGGAAGCATTCGTGCATGGGCTGATCGACGCCGTCAACGGCGTGCTGTGGAACTACGTGCTGATCGCGCTGCTGCTCGGCGCCGGTGCGTGGTTCACGTGGCGGTTCCGGATGATCCAGCTGAAGGCGCTGTTCCTCAGCATGAAACTGGTCGGCAGCAAGGGCGAGCCGGGCAGCATCTCGTCGTTCCAGGCGTTCGCGACCGGGCTCGCGAGCCGCGTGGGCACCGGCAACATCGCGGGCGTCGCGGTCGCGCTGACGGTCGGCGGGCCGGGCGCGATCTTCTGGATGTGGATGACCGCGCTCGTCGGGATGTCGTCCGCGTTCGTCGAGGCGACGCTCGCGCAGATCTTCAAGGTGTCGCACCCGGACGGCAGCTATCGCGGTGGTCCGGCGTACTACATCCAGGCGGGCCTGCGTTCGCGCGGCTTCGGCGTGCTGTTCTCGCTGTCGCTGATCCTCGCGTTCGGCTTCGTGTTCAACGCGGTTCAGGCCAATGCGATCGCGGATGCGTTCCACACGTCGTTCGGCTGGCGTCGCGAGACGGTCTGCCTCGGTCTCGTGCTGCTGAGCGCGCCGATCATCTTCGGCGGCATCCGGCGCATCGCGACGGTCGCGCAGGTGATCGTGCCGCTGATGGCGATCGGCTATCTGGCGCTCGCGGTCTATGCGGTCGCCACGCACATCGCGCTGGTGCCGGACGTGATCGTGCTGATCGTGAAGAGCGCGTTCGGCGTCGAACAGGCGGCCGGCGGCCTGACGGGCTATGCGGTCAGCCAGGCGATCGCGATCGGCGTGAAGCGCGGGCTGTTCTCCAACGAAGCGGGGATGGGCAGCGCGCCGAACGCGGCCGCGACCGCGAGCACGCGGCACCCGGTCACGCAGGGGCTGATCCAGATGCTCGGCGTGTTCGTCGACACGATCGTGATCTGCAGCGCGACCGCGTTCGTGATCCTGCTGTCGGGCCAGTACGAGCTCGGCACCGGCATGGAAGGCGCGGCGCTCACGCAGCGCGCGATCGCGAGCCACGTCGGCGGTTGGGGCGGCATCTACATGGCCGTCGCGATCTTCTTCCTCGCATTCTCGTCGGTGATCGGCAACTACGCGTATGCGGAAGGCAACGTCGAGTTCATCACGCAGCGGCGCGGCGTGCTGCCGCTATTCCGCGTCGCGGTGCTCGGGATGGTGATGTTCGGCAGCGTCGGGCAGTTGCCGCTCGTATGGGCGATGGCCGATACGAGCATGGGGTTGATGGCGATCATCAACCTGGTCGCGATTCTCGCGCTCGGCAAGTATGCGCATGCCGCGTGGCGCGACTATCGCCACCAGCGCGCGCAGGGCATCGCCGATCCGGTGTTCACGCGCAACACGATTCCCGAGCTCGCGCGCGTGCTGCCGGCCGACGTGTGGGGCGAGCACGGCCCGCTGCCGCGGCGTCCGGCTTCGGCCGATGCGGTGGCCGCCACGCGCGTGGCGGTGCGCGAGTCATGAACGGCGACCGGCTCCGTGCGTTCGTCGCGCTGCTGCCCGATACGGCATCGCGCGACGCGCTGCACGCGTTGCCGGTCACCCGCGGCGCGCGGCGCACGCAGCCCGCGCAACTGCACGTGACGCTCGCGTTCATCGGTGCGATCGAACGGACACGATGCGACGCGCTGGCCGCGCGCCTGCCGGCGCTCGCGGCCGGGCATGCACTGCCGTTGCAGCCGGTCGAGCGGATCGCGTGGTGGCCGAGCCTGCCGCGCGCGAGGCTGATCGTCGCGGAACTCGCGGCCGATCCCGCATGTGCAGCGCTGAATGCCGATTTGTCCGCGCTGCTGCGCGAACTCGGCGTGCCGGCCGACCGCCGGCCGTTCCGGCCGCACGTCACGCTCGCTCGGCTGCCGCGCGACGCTGACGGGCAACCGGCGCACGGCGGCGCGACCGGTCGGCCGGTCGCACTGCGTTTCGTCGCGCTGACGCTGTTCGAAAGCCGGTTGTCGCACGAGGGCGTGTCGCACCTGCCGATCGTGTCGGTGCCGGTCGGGCGGGCGTAGCCGGGAGGTGGGGAGGCGGGGAGGACGAAGAAGAGAGGGCCGGCGCGGCGTGCGCCGGCCTCTTTATTGCGTTACGCGGCGACCTTGTCGCTGTCGGTCACGCGCTCGACGTTGATCCTGCCGACGTGGAACGCGGCCAGCGATTCGCGGTGCGCGATACTGACGATCGCGGCCTTCGGCAGCCGTTCTGCGAACAGGTGATAGAGCCGCGCTTCGTTGTCCGCGTCGAGCGCGCTCGTCGCTTCGTCGAGGAACAGGAAGTCCGGCTTGTGCAGCAGCACGCGCGCGCCGGCGAGACGCTGCTGTTCGCCCGGCGACAGCACCCGCGTCCAGTGGCCGGTTTCGCCGAGGCGCTCGACGTAGTCTTCGAGGCGGCATGCGCGCAGTGCGTCGCGACAGGCGTCGTCGGTAAACGCGTCGGGCGCGGCCGGATAGGTGAGCGCGGCCTTCAGCGTGCCGATCGGCAAGTAGCTCGTCTGCGGCACGAACATCATCCGCGCGCCAACCGGTGCGTCGATCGCGCCGTCGCCGAACGGCCACAGGCCCGCGAGCGCGCGCATGAACGTGCTCTTGCCGGAACCCGACTTGCCGATCACGAGCCAGCGCGAGCCCGGTTCGATCGTCACGTTGCCGATGTTCGCGAGCGCGTTGCCGTTCGGCAGTGCGAGCTTCAGCGACGACGTCGATAGTTTCTCGGCATCGACGTAGTGCAGGTTGATGCCGCCGTGCTCGGTCGCGGGCGACAGGCTTTCCTTCAGGTGCGACGTGCCCATCACGCGCTTGAATTCACGCAGACGGTTGACGGTTGCACGCCATTCGACGAGGGTCGAGTAACTGTTGATGAACCACGAGAACGAATCGCTGACGGTGCCGAACGCGGACGAGATCTGCATCAGCACGCCGAACGAGAACGCGCCCGCGAAATAGCGCGGCGCCGCGACGACGAGCGGGAAGATGATCGCGATCTGCCCGTAGAAGCTCAGCACGAACGTGAGGCGCTTCGTGTACTTCATCACGCGCCACCAGTTGTCGCGGATGCGCATGAACAGGTTCTGCGCATTGCCGGTCTCGGTTTTCTCGCCGTCGTAGAATGCGATCTGCTCGGCGTTCTCGCGCAGGCGGATCAGCCCGAAGCGGAAATCGGCCTCGACCCGCTGCTGCTGGTAGTTGATCGACACGAGCGGGTGGCCGACCTTCTGGATGATCAGCGAACCGACCACTGCGTACAGCGCGGCCGCCCAGACCATGTAGCCGGGAATCGTGATCGGCGTCGCGCCGAGCGAGAGCGTCAGCGCGCCCGCGAGCGACCACAGGATCGTGATGAACGACACGAGCGTGACGACCGTCGACAGCAGGTCGAGCGACAGCGCGAGCGTCGTCGTCGCGAACGACTGGAGGTCGTCGGTGATCCGCTGGTCGGGGTTGTCGGCGAGGCGGTCGCGTTCGATCCGGTAGAACGCGCGATCGCCGAGCCACTGGCCGAGAAAGCGGTCGGTGAGCCACTGGCGCCAGCGGAACCCGAGCATCTGTCGCAGGTAGCGGCCGTACACCGCGAGGATGATGAAGCCGAACGCGAGCGCGGAGAACTGCATCAGCAGGTTCGGGAAGTCGTGGACGTCCTTCGACTGCAGCGCGTTGTAGAACTGCGCGTTCCACTTGTTCAGCTTGACGTTGATCCAGACCACGCAGAGGTTGATCGCGATGATCGTGACCAGCAGCCCCCACGCGACTTTCCATTCGGATGACACCCAGTAGGGCTTGATGAGGCTCCATGCGGATACCGGGCGCTCGTCCTGCGGCGCGTCGGAGGCGAAGCGGACGGGATCGATCGATTGGGTCATGTGCTTCCTGATGAGTAGCCGGCGCGCGGGCCGGGCGAAGCCGGGCGCGCGCCGCGATACGGCATGCCGGGACGAGGTGCCGACTGGCGGCGGGCGCTCGGATGGTCGCCCGCGCGTCTTAAACGGCACTTAAGGCCGGCGGTGACGCGGCAACCGGCCGCTCGCGCGGCCGACCTGCGGGCATTGTGCCAGAGCGGCGCAGCGTGACGACGAATTTGCCACAAAGGGGACAGTTTGCGGCGCTTTCCGCTTTTATGGTCTAATGGCCGACGACGAAACAGGGGTGCTTCGAGCGCGGCCGACGGATAGTTCCGGGCGACGCGGCGAGGCTGAGAAAGACCCTTCGCACCCGATCCGGGTAATACCGGCGAGGGAAGTTTCTGATCCCGCCGGGCCGCGCTGGCTGCCATCCCACATGGTCAGCGCCCGAGTCCCGCCCGGCCGGCCTTTGCTGCCGGTTTCGTCCTTTTGGGTACGCGCGTTGCGCGTTACGGAAGGAATGATGACCGCTCAATCTTCAGTCTTTTGCGCTGTTCCCGATCCGCTGTCGTGTGCGTCTGCACGGGACGGTGTGCATGCGTCGACGTCCGTCGTACGCGCCCGCGCGATGCGCGGGGAGGGGGCGCGATGAACGTCCACGATTCCCGGCCGGATTTCGCGGTGCTCGGCGGCGGCCTCGTCGGCCGCCTGATCGCATGGCGGCTCGCGGGCGACGGGCAGCGCGTCGCGCTGTACGAGCGTGGCGGCCCGGACGGCGAGCAGTCGGCTGCGTGGATCGCGGCCGCGATGCTCGCGCCGCTCGCCGAGGCTGCGAGCGCCGAACTGCTGATCACCGAACTCGGCGCCGCGTCGCTGGCCCGCTGGCCGCAATGGCTCGCGGAACTGCCCGAACCCGTGTTCTTCCAGCAGCACGGCACGCTCGTCGTCTGGCATCACGCGGATCGCGCGGAGGCCCCGCTGTTCGAGCGACGCGTGCGTGCGAACGCGCCGGCCGAGCTGTTCGACGGCGGCTTCGTCGCGCTTGCCGGCGTGCAGGTCGACGCGGCCGAACCCGCGCTCGCGGGGCGCTTCGCGCGCGGCCTGCTGCTGCCGCGCGAAGGGCAGCTCGACAACCGGCAGGCGCTGCGCGCGCTCGCGGCGGGCCTCGCGCAACGCGGCGTCGAGCTGCACTGGCACGCGACGATCGACGACGCGAACCGGCCCGACGCGCATTTCACGATCGATTGCCGCGGGCTCGGCGCGAAGCCCGCGCTGCCCGCGCTGCGCGGCATCCGCGGCGAAGTCGCGCGCGTGCGTGCGCCCGGCATCGGGCTCACGCGGCCCGTGCGGCTGCTGCATCCGCGCTACCCGCTGTACATCGCGCCGAAACAGGATGACCTGTACGTGATCGGCGCGACCGAGGTGGAGGGCGAGGACATGTCGCCCGTCAGCGTGCGCTCCGCGCTCGAACTGCTGAGCGCGGCGTTCTCCGTGCACCCGGCGTTCGGCGAGGCGCGCATCCTCGAACTGAATGCGCAATGCCGTCCGACGCTGCCCGATCATCGCCCGGCGGTGATCTGGGACGGCGCGACGACGCTTGCCGTCAACGGCCTGTACCGGCACGGCTTCATGATCGCGCCGGAAGTCGCGCATGCGGCGGTCGCGTTCGCGCAAGCCGCGCTCGACGGCGCGTTCGCCGATGCCGACGCGTTCGCGGCCTGGCGTGACGCCGCGCGCTGGCCGACGCTCCTTCATCACCGCGACGACGCGCGCCAGCCGGCCTGACGCGCGCCGCCGACCGAATTCGACCAAGCCTCATGGATATCCAGATCAACCAACAGACCCTGACGCTGCCCGACGGCGCGACGGTGGCCGACGCGCTCGCCGCGTACGGCGCGCGTCCGCCGTACGCGGTCGCGTTGAACGGCAATTTCGTCGCGCGCACGCAGCATGCAGCGCGCGCGCTCGCGACGGGCGACAAGCTCGACGTGGTGCACCCCGTCGCGGGCGGCTGAGCGCCGCCGGTTCGCCCCGCTCTTCCAGGAAAACGACATGACGTCCCTCACTTCCGCCGACGCGCTGACGCTGTACGGCGAAACCTTCGCAAGCCGCGTGCTGCTCGGCACGTCGCGCTATCCGTCGCTGCAGTCGCTGTCCGATTCGATCGCCGCGTCGCGTCCCGGGATGGTGACGGTCGCGCTGCGCCGCCAGATGACCGGCGGAACCGCCGAGGCCGGCTTCTTCGACCTGCTCAAGCGCCACGCGGTGCCGCTGCTGCCGAACACGGCCGGCTGCCAGACCGTCGCCGAGGCGGTGACGACCGCACACATGGCGCGCGAGGTCTTCGACACTGACTGGATCAAGCTCGAGCTGATCGGCGACGACTATACGCTGCAGCCCGATCCGGTCGGGCTGATCGAGGCGGCCGCGCAACTGGTCAAGGACGGCTTCAAGGTGCTCCCGTACTGCACCGAGGATCTCGTGATCGGCCGGCGCCTGCTCGACGTCGGCTGCGAGGCGCTGATGCCGTGGGGCGCGCCGATCGGCACGGGCAAGGGCGTCGTGAACCCGTACGGGCTGCGGGTGCTGCGCGAGCGGCTGCCGGACGTGCCGCTGATCGTCGACGCCGGACTCGGCGTGCCGTCGCATGCGTGTCAGGTGATGGAGTGGGGCTTCGACGGCGTGCTGCTGAACACGGCCGTGTCGCAGGCCACCCACCCGGAGATCATGGCGCGCGCGTTCGCGCAGGGCGTCGAGGCCGGCCGGGCGGCCTACCTCGCCGGGCCGATGGATGCGCGCGAGACTGCGCATGCGAGCACGCCGGTCGTCGGGATGCCGTTCTGGCATCAGGACGGGGGCGGTGCATGAGCGTGCGATTTGCCGATGCATTCTGGCCGCCGGCCGACGAGCTGGCCGAAGCGGCCGAGCAGATTCGCGCCCGCCTGGGCGACTGGCCGACCAGCACGACGCCGTGGCGGCTCTGCGTGGCGGCGCCCGAGGTGCCGGCCGCCGGCGACGTGCTGATCGTGTCGGCTGGCGACCGCGCCGCGCAGGCGCGCGCGTCCGCCGCGTCGCGCCCGGCGTCGCCGGATGCGGTCGCGATCGAATTCGACGAACGCGGCGCGGCGCTGCATGCCGCGGGCGAGCGCTACGCACTCGAATCCGCGCACCCGCTCGCGGACGACTGGATCGCGGCGCTCGCCGCGTTCCTCGATTGCGGCTTCGCGCCGATCGACGCGCTGGTGCTCGCGCTGGCGTGGCGCGACGGCGACGAGACGCGCGCGGCGGATGCATGGCCGGTCGATGCCGCGCGGTTCCCGCGCGTCGCCGGCTTGGCCGCCGCGCCGGAGCCGGCGTTTCCGCCATGCCCCACGCAATTGGGGCTCTATCCGGTCGTGCCGGACGCCGAATGGGTCGAACGCGTGCTCGATTGCGGCGCGCGGACCGTGCAGCTGCGAGTGAAAGGCGCGAATCCCGACGCGTTACGCGGGGAAATCGCGCGTGCGGTCGCGGCAGGGCGCCGCTATCCCGAAGCGCGTGTGTTCATCAACGATCACTGGCAGATCGCGGTAGAAGAGGGCGCGTACGGCGTACACCTGGGTCAGGAAGATCTCGAAACGGCCGATCTCGCGGCGATCGCGCGCGCCGGCCTGCGGCTTGGGCTGTCGAGCCACGGTTATTACGAGATGTTGCGGGCATTGCATGAGCGGCCGAGCTATCTCGCGCTCGGTCCCGTGTACGCGACGGCGACCAAGGCGGTCGCGGCGCCGCCGCAGGGCCTTGCCCGAATCGCCCGCTACGCGCGCTTCGCGGGGGCGCGGGCGCCGCTCGTCGCGATCGGCGGCGTCGGGCTCGACGCGTTGCCGGACGTGCTGGCGACGGGCGTCGGCAGCGTCGCGGTGGTCAGTGCGGTGACGGGCGCTATCGAGTATCGGGCGGCGATTGTTGCGTTGCAGCAATGCTTTGCCCGACAATTTGACAATCATTGACCGCAGGGCCCGGAACGGCGTCACGACATCATTCCAAGGCAGGCCCTATAATTCGGCGTTCTGCGTAAAAGGACTGTCAGCTCCGTGAGCCCCACTCCTACCGAGACCCTGCTGGAACTTCGCGACGTCGACTTTGGCTACGGCGACCGCCTCGTCCTGTCGAACCTGAACCTGCGCTTCGGGCGCGGCCAGGTCGTCGCTGTCATGGGCGGATCGGGTTGCGGCAAGACGACCGTGCTGCGCCTGATCGGCGGCCTCGTGCGTGCGCGCCGCGGCCAGGTGCTGTTCGACGGCGCCGACGTCGGCGCGCAGACGCGCGACGGCCTGTACGCGCTGCGCCGCAAAATGGGCATGCTGTTCCAGTTCGGCGCGCTGTTCACCGACATGTCGGTGTTCGAGAACGTCGCGTTCGCGCTGCGCGAACACACCGATCTGCCCGAAGACCTGATCCGCGACCTCGTGCTGATGAAGCTCAACGCGGTCGGCCTGCGCGGCGCGCGCGACCTGATGCCGTCCGAGGTGTCGGGCGGGATGGCGCGTCGCATTGCGCTTGCGCGCGCGATCGCGCTCGATCCGCAGCTCATCATGTACGACGAGCCGTTCGCGGGCCTCGACCCGATCTCGCTCGGCATCACCGCGAACCTGATCCGCACGCTGAACGAGGCACTCGGCGCGACCTCGATCCTCGTCACGCACGACGTGCCGGAATCGTTCGCGATCGCCGATTACGTGTATTTCCTGGCCAATGGCGGCGTGCTCGCGCAGGGCACGCCGGACGAGCTGCGTGCATCGACCGATCCGAGCGTGCGCCAGTTCATCGACGGCGCGCCGGACGGCCCGTTCAAATTTCATTACACGAGCCCGCCGCTGGCAGCGGATTTCGGGCTCGGCGGAGGGCGCGCATGATCAGCGCGATCGGACGTTATGTCACCGGCGGCCTCGAGCGCGCGGGCTACGGCACGCGGCTGTTCGTGCGCCTCGTGCTGGAATTCTTCCCGTTGCTGCGCCGGCCCCGGCTGGTCACGAAGCAGATCCACTTCCTCGGCAACTATTCGTTCGTGATCATCGCCGTGTCGGGCCTGTTCGTCGGCTTCGTGCTCGGCCTGCAGGGCTACTACACGCTGAACCGCTACGGGTCCGAGCAGGCGCTCGGCCTCCTGGTCGCGCTGTCGCTCGTGCGCGAACTCGGCCCGGTCGTGACCGCGCTGCTGTTCGCGGGCCGCGCGGGCACGTCGCTCACGGCCGAGATCGGCCTGATGAAGGCCGGCGAGCAGCTCACCGCGCTCGAGATGATGGCGGTCGACCCGATCAAGACGGTGATCGCGCCGCGCATGTGGGCCGGCATCATCGCGATGCCGCTGCTCGCCGCGATCTTCAACGCGGTCGGCGTGCTCGGCGGCTATTTCGTCGGGGTCGTGCTGATCGGCGTCGATCCGGGTGCGTTCTGGTCGCAGATGCAGGGTGGGGTCCAGGTCTGGGCCGACGTCGGCAACGGCGTGCTCAAGAGCATCGTGTTCGGGTTCGCCGTGACCTTCATTGCGCTGTATCAAGGGTATGAAGCGAAGCCCACGCCAGAGGGCGTGTCGCGCGCGACGACCAAGACGGTCGTGTTCGCGTCGCTCGCCGTACTCGGCCTCGATTTCCTGCTGACCGCGCTGATGTTCAGCTAAGCCTCAGCCAAGCCAAATTTTGGGATGACGATGAAAAAGACTGCTCTCGACTTCTGGGTCGGCCTGTTCGTGGTGGTGGGCTTCCTTGCGGTGCTGTTCCTGGCGCTGAAGGTCGGCAACATGAGCTCGCTGTCGTTTCAGCCGACCTATTCGGTGAAGATGAAATTCGACAATATCGGCGGGCTGAAGCCGCGCGCGGCCGTGAAGAGTGCCGGCGTCGTGGTCGGCCGCGTGAAGTCGATCGGCTTCGATACGAACACGTACCAGGCGCTCGTGACGATCGACGTCGACGGCCAGTACCCGTTCCCGAAGGATTCGTCGGCGAAGATCCTGACGTCGGGCCTGCTCGGCGAGCAATATATCGGTCTCGATCCGGGCGGTGATACCGAAATGCTGAAGGCGGGCGATACGATTGCGATGACGCAGTCGGCGATCGTGCTCGAGAACCTGATCGGCCAGTTCCTGTACAGCAAGGCAGCCGACGCGGGCGGCGCGAAGCCGGCAGCCGGTGCATCGGCTGCACCGGCCGCGCCCGCACCGGTGGCGGTGCCGGCGTCCGCGGTGTCCGGTTCTGGCGCCCAATAAACCACACGAGAGAAAGACAAGAGGGTAATGACCATGCAGACGATCCGCATCAGGAACGCCGCGCTCGCGGTGGCGGCAGTCGCCGCGTTGAGCGGTTGCGCGACCGTGCAGACGCCGACCAAGGGCGATCCGCTCGAAGGCTTCAACCGGACGATGTACAAGTTCAACGACACGGTCGACACGTATGCGCTGAAGCCGGTCGCGCAGGGCTACCAGTACGTGGTGCCGCAGCCGGTGCGCGATAGCGTGACCAACTTCTTCTCGAACATCGGCGACGTCTACATCGCGGCGAACAACATCGTGCAGCTGCGGATCGCGGACGGCGTCGGCGACCTGATGCGCGTCGTGATCAACACG
Organism: Burkholderia sp. A9; assembly: GCF_000801975.1. Taxonomy (NCBI): domain Bacteria; kingdom Pseudomonadati; phylum Pseudomonadota; class Betaproteobacteria; order Burkholderiales; family Burkholderiaceae; genus Burkholderia; species Burkholderia sp. A9. The sequence continues at coordinate 38,740 of NZ_JSZN01000022.1, forward strand.
GTGTTCGGCGTTGGCGGCCTGTTCGACGTCGCGACGATCGCGAAGCTGCCGAAGCACACGGCCGACTTCGGGATCACGATGGGCCGCTACGGGATGCCGTCGGGCCCGTATCTGGTGCTGCCGCTGCTGGGCCCGAGCACGCTGCGCGACACGGCTGGCCTCGGCGTCGACTATGTTGGCAACCCGCTCACCTACGTCAAGCCGGATGGCCTGAGCTGGGGCCTGTTCGGCGTGAACCTCGTCAACACGCGCGCGAACCTGCTCGGCGCGGGCGACGTGCTGAACGCCGCGGCGCTCGACAAGTACTCGTTCGTGCGCAATGCGTACCTGCAACGCCGCCAGATGCTGATCGACAATGCGCGTGGCGAGGCTGGCGCGAGCTCGAGCAGTGATGCGCTGCCGAAGTACGACCTGCCGGACGACGGTGCGGCGCCGGCGGCAGCCGGCGCGGCCGGTACGGCGGGCGCAGCGGCAGTCGGCGGGGCCACGGCGCCAGCCGGTGCATCGGGCGCGGCCGTTGCGGTGCCGGCTTCGGGCACCGCCGAATCGCCGAACCCGGCCAGCGAAACGAATGTGCCGGCCATGCAGATGACGCCGCCGTCTCCGGGCGGGTTCCGCTTCCCGAGCATCAAGCTGCACTGACCCATTTACATTCGTTACAGCCGGAAACGATTCAGTCGGTAGCGCACGCGAACTTGCGCGTAAGCTACCGTCTCCAACCTTCGCATCGACTCATTCATGCAGGTCACTATGATGAAAAAACTGTTCCTGATCCCCGTTTTCGCGGCGCTGTTCTCGTTCGGCAGCGCAGCTCACGCGCAAGTCGACCAGTCGAACCCGCAGGCGCTGATCAAGACGGCGACGCAGCAGGTGCTCGACGAAGTCAAGCAGCAGACGATCAAGCAGGGCGACACCAATCGCATCATTACGATCGTCAACAAGGACATCCTGCCGTACACCGATTTCCGCCGCACCACGCAGCTCGCGATGGGCCGCAACTGGCGCACGGCGTCGGCCGAGCAGCAGCAGCAGGTTCAGGAGCAGTTCAAGCTGCTGCTGATCCGCACGTATTCGGGCGCGCTGGCTCAGCTGAAGCCGGACCAGCAGATCCAGTACCCGCCGTTCCGCGCCGATCCGGCCGATACCGACGTCGTGGTCAAGACGGTCGCGATGAACAACGGACAGCCGGTCCAGATCGACTACCGCCTGTACAAGACGGCCAACGGCTGGCGGGTGTATGACCTGAACGTGCTCGGCGCATGGCTGATCCAGACGTACCAGCAGCAGTTCAACGAGAAGATCCAGCAAAGCGGCGTGGACGGCCTGATCAAGTTCCTGACGCAGCGCAACCAGGAACTTGCCGCGGGCAAGCAGGCGTCGTGAGCGGCTTCGAGGCCGGTTCCACGCTGACCGTCGCGAGCGCGAAGTCCGCGCTCGCGGACGGTCTCGCACGCATCGGCGCGGGTGCTACCGCCGTCGATTGCGCGGCGCTGACGCAGTTCGACTCGTCCGCGCTCGCCGTGCTGCTCGCATGGCAACGTGCCGCCAAAGCGCGCGGCACGACCCTCGACATCCTCAATCTCCCCCCGAAGCTCGCCAGCCTCGCGCACGCCTACGGCGTCGACGCCCTCATCGAAGGCACCGGGCGACATTGACCCTGTCCGACCGAAGCCTGCCGCGCCAGCCGGCGCGCGCCAGCTTCAGGCCGCGCGCCTCCGGCGCCGGCTCCACCAGCCGGTTTGCCCTATAATCAAGCGTTTTGCGGGGCAGCCAATCGGCGTCCGGCCCCCATTTTCATTCGCAGCAAGCACAGAATAGGCGTCGCGGCCGTTGCGCCGCGCACAGTCATGTCAGCCATAGAAATCCGTCACGTCAAGAAGCGCTACAAATCGCTTCAGGCGCTCAAGGGCGTCAGTCTGTCGGTCGAGGAAGGCGAGTTTTTTGGTCTGCTCGGTCCGAACGGCGCAGGCAAGACCACGCTCATCAGTATCCTCGCCGGGCTTGCCCGGGCCGACGAAGGCAGTATCTCGGTGCGTGGCCACGACGTCGTCAAGGACTTCCGGGATGCGCGTCGCGCGCTCGGCGTCGTGCCGCAGGAACTCGTGTTCGACCCGTTCTTCACCGTCCGCGAGACGCTGCGGATCCAGTCCGGCTATTTCGGGCTGCGCCGCAACGACGACTGGATCGACGAAGTCATGGCCAATCTCGACCTCACCGAGAAGGCCGACGCGAACATGCGCGCGCTGTCGGGCGGGATGAAGCGCCGCGTGCTGGTCGCGCAGGCGCTCGTGCACCGGCCGCCCGTGATCGTGCTCGACGAGCCGACTGCCGGTGTCGACGTCGAACTGCGCCAGACGCTGTGGAAATTCATCTCGCGACTGAACCGCGAGGGCCACACGATCGTCCTGACCACCCATTACCTCGAGGAAGCCGAGGCGCTGTGCGATCGCATTGCGATGCTGCGTCGCGGTGAAGTCGTCGCGCTTGACCGCACCGACGCGCTGCTGCGCCGCTTTGCGGGGCTGCAGCTGTACCTGCGGCTCGCGACGGGCGCGTTGCCGGCCGAGCTGCGCGGGCTGGAGACCGATCCGGCCGCACGCGCGCCGGGCGAGCACCTGCTGCGTCTCACGAGCTACGACGATGTCGAGCGCATCCTCGCGCAGTGTCGCGCGGCGGGTTGCACGTTCGACGAGATCGAGGTCCGCAAGGCGGACCTCGAAGATGTGTTCGTCCAGGTGATGAACGGGGCCGAGGTGATCGAGGGTCTGGCATGAATCAACAACGCCCACGCGAACTGCGTTCGCTGTCCGCCGAGGGGGCGCCCGCCCCGCTCGGGGCTGCCCGGGAAGTGGCCGGAAGCGGTTTTCGTACGCTGTTCTACAAGGAACTCCTGCGTTTCTGGAAGGTGGCGATCCAGACGGTGCTCGCGCCCGTCGTGACGGCGCTGCTGTATCTGACGATCTTCGGCCACGCGCTGTCGGGCCGCGTCGAGGTCTATCCGGGTGTCGAGTACGTGAGCTTCCTGGTCCCGGGCCTCGTGATGATGAGCGTGCTGCAGAACGCGTTCGCGAACAGCTCGTCGTCGCTGATCCAGTCGAAGATCACCGGCAACCTCGTGTTCGTGCTGCTGCCGCCGCTGTCCTACAGGGACATCTTCGGCGCGTACGTGCTCGCGTCCATCGTGCGCGGCCTCGCGGTCGGCACGGGCGTGTTCGTCGTGACGATCTGGTTTATCCCGATGCATTTCGCGGCGCCGTTGTTCATCATCGCGTTCGCGCTGCTCGGTTCGGCGATCCTCGGCACACTCGGGCTGATCGCCGGGATCTGGGCCGAGAAATTCGACCAGCTCGCCGCGTTCCAGAACTTCCTGATCATGCCGCTGACGTTCCTGTCCGGCGTGTTCTATTCGACGCACTCGCTGCCGCCCGTGTGGCGCGAGATCTCGCGTCTCAACCCGTTTTTCTACATGATCGACGGCTTCCGTTACGGGTTCTTCGGCGCGTCCGACATCAACCCGCTCGCGAGCCTCGCGATCGTCACCGGTTTCTTCGTGCTGCTCGCGATGTTCGCGATGCGGCTGCTCGCGACCGGCTACAAACTACGTCATTGATATCGACGGCGGCGGCCGCCACGGGCGGCGCGCGCCGACAGGAGCCCCTCATGTTGCCGACTCCCGAACAGGTCAAGCAATACATCGCCGGCGGTCTCGCCTGCACTCATCTGGAAGTCGAAGGCGACGGCCAGCATTTCTTCGCGACGATCGTGTCGGCGGCCTTCGAAGGCAAGCGGCCGATCCAGCGGCACCAGCTCGTCTATGCGGCGCTCGGCGATCGCATGAAGCAGGAAATTCACGCGCTCAGCATGAAGACGCTGACGCCCGCCGAATGGCAGAACGCATAACCGGAACCACTGAGTGCAAGTCACCGTCAACGAGCGCGACGCCGTCCAGAGCGTCGCCACGGCACACCCGGCCGTCAACGGGGAATCGCAGGGGCAGGGGATGGACAAGCTGGTGATCGAAGGCGGTCGCCGGCTGTCCGGCGAGATCGTCGTGTCGGGCGCGAAGAACGCCGCGCTGCCGATCCTGTGCGCGGGGCTGCTCAGCGCCGAGCCGGTCGAGCTCGACAACGTGCCGAACCTGAAGGACGTGCGCACCACGCTGAAGGTGCTGAATCAGATGGGCGTGAAGAGCGAAACGGACGGCTGCCGCGTGCAGCTCGACGCGTCGCGTGTCGACAACCTCGTCGCGCCGTACGAGCTCGTGAAGACGATGCGCGCGTCGATCCTCGTGCTCGGGCCGCTGCTCGCGCGCTTCGGCGAAGCGAAGGTGTCGCTGCCGGGCGGCTGCGCGATCGGCGCGCGTCCGGTCGACCAGCACATCAAGGGCCTGCAGGCGATGGGCGCCGAGATCAGCATCGAGCACGGCTTCATCGAAGCGCGCGCGAAGCGCCTGAAGGGCGCGCGCATCGTGACCGACATGATCACCGTGACGGGCACGGAAAACCTGCTGATGGCCGCCACGCTTGCCGATGGCGAGACGGTGATCGAGAACGCGGCGCGCGAGCCGGAAGTGAGCGATCTCGCACACTTGCTGGTCGCGATGGGCGCGAAAATCGACGGCATCGGCACCGATCGCCTCGTGATCCAGGGTGTCGAGCGGCTGCATGGCGCGCGCCATGCGGTGATTCCCGACCGCATCGAGGCCGGCACGTTCCTGTGTGCAGTGGCGGCGGCGGGCGGCGACGTGATGCTGACTGGCGTGCGCCCGCACATCCTCGACGCGGTGATCGACAAGCTGCGCGAGGCCGGCGTTTCGATCGAGGAAGGCGACAGCTGGCTGCGCGTGAAGATGGACCGCCGCCCGCAGGCGGTGACGATCCGCACGTCGGAATACCCGGCGTTCCCGACCGACATGCAGGCGCAGTTCATGGCCCTCAATTCGGTCGCGACGGGCACCGCGCAGGTCGTCGAGACCATTTTCGAGAACCGCTTCATGCACGTGCAGGAGCTGAACCGGCTCGGCGCGAACATCACGGTCGACGGCAACACGGCGCTCGTGACGGGCGTCGACAAGCTGTCCGGCGCGAACGTGATGGCCACCGACCTGCGCGCATCGGCGAGCCTCGTGATCGCCGGGCTGCGCGCCGAAGGCGAAACGCTCGTCGACCGCATCTATCACCTGGACCGCGGCTACGACCGCATGGAAACCAAACTGACCGCCGTCGGCGCGAACGTGCGCCGCCTCTCCGGGAGCCAAGCATGACCGCGCCGCTGACCCTCGCCCTGTCGAAGGGCCGGATTTTCGAGGAAACCCTGCCGCTGCTGGCGGCCGCCGGCGTGCAGGTGGCCGAGGATCCGGAAACGTCGCGCAAGCTGATCCTGCCGACGACCGATCCGAACCTGCGCGTGATCATCGTGCGCGCGAGCGACGTACCGACCTACGTCGAATACGGCGCGGCCGATTTCGGTGTGGCCGGCAAGGACGTGCTGGTCGAGCACGGCGGCTCGGGCCTGTACCAGCCGATCGATCTGAATATTGCTCGCTGCCGGATGTCGGTGGCCGTGCCGGCCGGCTTCGACTACGCGAACGCGGTGCGCCAGGGCGCGCGCCTGCGGGTCGCGACCAAGTATGTCGAAACGGCGCGCGAACACTTCGCCGCGAAGGGCGTGCACGTCGACCTGATCAAGCTGTACGGCTCGATGGAACTGGCGCCGCTGGTCGGCCTCGCCGACGCGATCGTCGACCTCGTCAGCTCGGGCGGCACGCTGAAGGCGAACAATCTGGTCGAGGTCGAGGAGATCATGGCGATCTCGTCGCGCCTCGTCGTGAACCAGGCTGCGCTGAAGTTGAAGCGCGCGGCGCTCAAGCCGATTCTCGACGCGTTCGAACGCGCGTCGCAGAATGGCAATTGAGTGCATCACCGTAACGGAACTCCCATGGCCATCACCATCCGCAAACTCGATTCGACGAGCGAAGGCTTCGACGCCGCGCTGCGTGCGGTGCTCGCATTCGAGGCGAGCGAGGACGACGCGATCGAGCAATCGGTCGCGCAGATTCTCGCCGACGTGAAGTCGCGCGGCGACGCCGCGGTGCTCGAGTACACGAACCGCTTCGACCGGCTGGACGCGAGCAGCGTCGCCGCGCTCGAACTGCCGCAGGACGCGCTGCAGACGGCGCTCGACGGCCTCGCGCCGAAGGCGCGCGCGGCGCTGGAAGCCGCGGCCGCACGCGTGCGTGCGTACCACGAGAAGCAGAAGATCGAGTGCGGCACGCATAGCTGGCAGTACACGGAAAGCGACGGCACGGTGCTCGGCCAGAAGATCACGCCGCTCGACCGCGTCGGCCTGTACGTGCCGGGCGGCAAGGCCGCCTATCCGTCGTCGGTGCTGATGAACGCGATTCCCGCGCGCGTCGCGGGTGTCGGCGAGATCGTGATGGTCGTGCCGACCCCGGACGGCGTGAAGAACGAGCTCGTGCTCGCCGCGGCGCTGCTCGGCGGCGTCGATCGCGTGTTCACGATCGGCGGCGCGCAGGCGGTCGGCGCGCTCGCGTACGGCACGGCCACGGTGCCGCCGGTCGACAAGATCTGCGGGCCGGGCAATGCGTACGTCGCGTCGGCGAAGCGCCGCGTGTTCGGCACGGTCGGCATCGACATGATCGCCGGGCCGTCGGAAATCCTCGTGCTGTGCGACGGCACGACCGATCCGAACTGGGTCGCGATGGACCTGTTCTCGCAGGCCGAACACGACGAGCTCGCGCAGTCGATCCTGCTGTGCCCCGACGGCGCATTCCTCGAGCGCGTCGAGAAGGCGATCGACGAGCTGCTGCCGACGATGCCGCGCCAGGACGTGATCCGCGCGTCGCTCGAAGGCCGCGGCGCGCTGATCAAGGTCCGCGACATGGCCGAAGCGTGCCGCATCGCGAACGACATCGCACCCGAGCACCTCGAGATTTCCGCGCTGGAGCCGCAGCAATGGGGCCAGCAGATCCGCCACGCGGGCGCGATCTTCCTTGGCCGCTACACGAGCGAAAGCCTCGGCGACTACTGCGCGGGCCCGAACCACGTGCTGCCGACGTCGCGCACCGCGCGCTTCTCGTCGCCGCTCGGCGTGTACGATTTCATCAAGCGCTCGAGCCTGATCGAAGTCAGCGCCGAAGGCGCGCAGACGCTCGGCGAGATCGCCTCCGAGCTCGCGTACGGCGAAGGGCTGCAGGCACACGCGCGGAGCGCCGAACTCCGGATGAAGGGGTGACACGCACGCCGGGGCCGGTGCCGACGCATCGACTCCGGTCGACGAGGAGACCCAGCGCAAGGCGGCAGCCGCCGCCTTGCCGACCATTTGATGCCGGCGCGACGCACGCCGGCTTGAGACCATGACGACGCCACAAGACATCATCCGCCGCGACGTGCTCGCGATGACGAGCTACCCGGTGCCCGACGCGAGCGGGTTCGTGAAGCTCGACGCGATGGAGAACCCGTATTCGCTGCCCGCGCCGCTGGCGGCGGCGCTCGGCGAGCGCCTCGCGCAGGTCGCGCTGAACCGCTACCCGGCGCCGCGCCCGGGCGCGCTGCTCGACAAGCTGCGCCGCGCGATGGGCGTGCCGGCCGCATGCGACGTGCTGCTCGGCAACGGCTCGGACGAAATCATCAGCATGATGTCGGTGGCGTGCGCCAGGCCGGGTGCGAAGGTACTCGCGCCGGTGCCGGGCTTCGTGATGTACGAGCTGTCGGCGAAGTTCGCGCAGCTCGACTTCGTCGGGGTGCCGCTGAAGGCCGACCTGACGCTCGACGCGGATGCCATGATCGCGGCGATCGCCGAGCACCGGCCCGCGCTCGTTTATCTCGCCTACCCGAACAACCCGACCGGCACGCTGTACGACGAAACCGACGTCGAGCGGATCATCGCGGCCGCACGGCACAGCCTGATCGTGATCGACGAGGCGTACCAGCCGTTCGCGGAGCGCTCGTGGCTGCCGCGCGCCGCCGAGTTCGACAACGTCGTCGTGATGCGCACGGTGTCGAAGCTCGGCCTCGCGGGGATCCGCCTCGGCTATCTCGCCGGGCTGCCCGCGTGGCTGACCGAGTTCGACAAGGTGCGCCCGCCGTACAACATCAACGTGCTGACCCAGGCGACCGTCGATTTCCTGCTCGACCACCTCGACGTGCTCGACGCGCAGGCGGCCGAACTGCGCGCGGAACGCACGCGTCTTGCGAATGCCGTGGCCGCATTGCCGGGCGCGACGGTGTTCCCGAGCGCGGGCAATTTCCTGCTGGTGCGCGTGCCCGACGCGGCGGCCGTGTTCGATGCATTGCTCACCGAGCGGGTGCTGGTCAAAAACGTGAGTAAAATGCATCCGTTGCTGTCCGAATGCGTGCGGCTGACCGTCGGTTCTCCCGACGAAAACGCGCGCCTGCTGGCTGCTTTGAAACTCGCGCTGCCCGGTTGAGCCCAGGGCGCGGCGGCGCGCGACGATCAATCCCCATTTACATCAGACTCAATCAAGGAATTGCCATGCGTGTGGCGGAAGTCGTTCGCAATACCAGCGAAACGCAGATCCGTGTGAAGCTCGATCTCGACGGTACGGGCCGGCAGAAGCTGGCTACCGGCGTGCCGTTTCTCGACCATATGCTCGACCAGATCGCGCGACACGGTCTGATCGATCTCGAGGTCGAAGCGCATGGCGATACGCATATCGACGACCACCACACGGTCGAGGATGTCGGCATCACGCTCGGCCAGGCCGTCGCGAAGGCGATCGGCGACAAGAAGGGCATCCGTCGCTACGGCCATTCGTACGTGCCGCTCGACGAGGCGCTGTCGCGCGTCGTGATCGACTTCTCGGGTCGGCCGGGTCTGGAATTCCACGTGCCGTTCACGCGCGCGCGGATCGGCACGTTCGACGTCGATCTGTCGATCGAATTCTTCCGCGGGTTCGTGAACCACGCGGGTGTCACGCTGCACATCGACAACCTGCGCGGGATCAACGCGCACCATCAACTGGAAACGGTGTTCAAGGCCTTCGGCCGGGCACTGCGCGCGGCGGTGGAGCTCGACGAGCGGGCGGCGGGGCAGATTCCGTCGACGAAGGGCAGCCTCTGAGTTCCAGACGAACTGACGCCAAGGACAACCTGACGGCTTCGGCGCGGCGCGCCGGCTTGCGATGGATCTGCTCAAATCGTTCATTTCGCTGCTAGCGCTGATCAACCCGGTCGGCGCGGTGCCGTTCTTCCTGAGCCTGACGGCGCAGCAGACGGACGACGAGCGGCGCCGCACGATCCGGATCGCGTCGGTGTCGGTGTTCTGCGTGATGACGGTGACGACGCTGCTCGGGCAGCAGATCATCAACTTCTTCGGCATTTCGGTCGGCTCGCTCGAAGTGGGCGGCGGGATCATCATGCTGCTGATGGCGATCAACATGCTGAACGCGCAGATCGGCAACACGCGATCGACGCCGGAGGAGCGCCACGAGGCCGAGATGAAGGACAACATCGCGGTCGTGCCGCTGGCGATTCCGCTGCTCACGGGCCCCGGCTCGATCAGCACGGTGATCATCTATGCGGCGAACTCGCATCACTGGTATGAGCGGGCCGGGCTTGTCGCGATCGGCGCGGTCCTGGCCCTGCTGTGTTTCTTCGCGATGCGGCTTGCCGAGCCGATCGCGAACTGGATTGGCCGCACCGGCATCAACATCGCCACGCGGCTGATGGGTCTGATGCTGTCGGCGCTGGCGGTGGAATTCATCGTCAATGGACTGAGGGCGCTACTGCCTGCACTGAGATGAAAACTTCGATTGCGATTGTGGATTATGGGATGGGCAACCTGCGCTCGGTCGCGCAGGCGCTCAAGAAGGCCGAACCGGCCGCCGACGTGGCGATCGTCGACACGCCGGCTGCGATTCGCGCGGCCGACCGTGTCGTGCTGCCCGGCCAGGGCGCGATGCCCGACTGCATGCGCTGCCTCGGCGAATCGGGGCTGCAGGAAGCAGTGATCGAGGCATCACGCACGAAGCCGCTGCTCGGCGTATGCGTCGGCGAGCAGATGCTGTTCGACTGGAGCGCGGAAGGCGACACGAAGGGCTTGGGCCTGCTGCCCGGCAAGGTCGTGCGTTTCGAGCTCGACGGCCGGCTGCAGGACGACGGCTCGCGCTTCAAGGTGCCGCAGATGGGCTGGAACCGCGTGCGCCAGTCGCAGCCGCACCCGCTGTGGGACGGCGTGCCTGACGATGCGTATTTCTACTTCGTGCACAGCTATTACGTGACGCCGGACAACCCGGCTCACACGGTCGGCGAAACGGCATACGGCGCGCCGTTTACGTCCGCGGTCGCGCGGGACAACCTCTTCGCGACCCAATTCCACCCCGAGAAAAGCGCGGAAGTCGGGTTGCGTCTGTATCGCAACTTCGTACACTGGAAACCGTGAACGTGGTGCGCGAGCCACAGTCGACGGGGCGGAAACGCCTGTCGCGCGGGGCTCACGCGCTTATGCGCCGAAAGAGTTGTACTAAACTAGCGAGACGGCGCGGTACCGGATTGGCCGGTACGCGCCGGATACTTTTCATTTTCCACGACGACACCCGATTGCTATGTTGCTGATTCCGGCCATCGATCTCAAAGACGGTCAGTGTGTGCGCCTCAAACAGGGCGATATGGACCAGGCCACGATTTTTTCCGAGGACCCGGCGGCGATGGCCCGCAAGTGGGTCGATCTCGGCGCCCGGCGGCTCCATCTGGTCGACCTGAACGGCGCATTCGCCGGCAAGCCGAAGAATCTCGAGGCGATCGAAGCGATCCTCGACGAAGTCGGCGATGAAATCCCCGTACAGCTCGGCGGCGGCATCCGCAGCCTCGAGACGATCGAGAAGTACCTCGACGCCGGCCTGTCCTACGTGATCATCGGCACGGCGGCCGTGAAGGACCCGGGCTTCCTGCAGGACGCGTGCACCGCGTTCGCCGGCAGCATCATCGTCGGCCTCGATGCGAAGGACGGCAAGGTCGCGACCGACGGCTGGAGCAAGCTGACCGGCCACGAAGTGATCGATCTCGCGCAGAAGTTCGAGGACTACGGCGTCGAATCGATCGTCTACACGGACATCGGCCGCGACGGGATGCTGCAGGGCATCAACATCGAGGCGACCGTGAAGCTCGCGCAGGCGGTCGGCATTCCGGTGATCGCCAGCGGCGGCCTGTCGAACCTTACCGACATCGAGAACCTGTGCGAAGTGGAAGGAGACGGCGTCGAAGGCGTGATCTGCGGCCGTGCGATCTACTCCGGCGATCTCGATTTCGCGGCCGCGCAAAAGCGCGCGGACGAACTGAACGGCGAACTCGACAACGCGTAACGCGGTTGTCCCGTTCGCCGGGGCTGCCAGCAGGCGGCCCCGACCGGAAGCCTCGCGCGAGGCTTCCGCAACCGGCCGTCCCATCGCGGCATATGGCGCAACATCATGGCTCTAGCTAAACGCATCATCCCCTGCCTGGACGTGACTGCCGGGCGTGTCGTCAAGGGCGTCAACTTCGTCGAACTGCGCGATGCCGGCGACCCCGTCGAAATCGCCCGCCGTTACGACGACCAGGGTGCCGACGAACTGACGTTCCTCGACATCACCGCGACCTCCGATCAGCGCGACCTGATCCTGCCGATCATCGAGGCGGTCGCGTCGCAGGTCTTCATTCCGCTGACCGTCGGCGGCGGCGTGCGCGCTGTCGAGGACGTGCGGCGCCTGCTGAACGCGGGCGCGGACAAGGTCAGCATGAATTCGTCTGCGGTCGCGAACCCGCAGCTCGTGCGCGACGCGGCCGACAAGTACGGCTCGCAGTGCATCGTCGTCGCGATCGACGCGAAGCGCGTGTCGGCCGACGGCGAAACGCCGCGCTGGGAAGTCTTCACGCACGGCGGCCGCAAGAATACGGGCCTCGACGCGATCGAATGGGCGCGCAAGATGGCCGAGCTCGGCGCGGGCGAGATCCTGCTCACGAGCATGGACCGCGACGGCACGAAGTCGGGCTTCGACCTCGCGCTCACGCGCGGCGTGTCGGACGCGGTGCCGGTGCCGGTGATCGCATCGGGCGGTGTCGGCTGCCTGCAGGATCTCGCGGACGGCATCAAGGACGGGCGCGCCGACGCGGTGCTGGCCGCAAGCATCTTCCACTACGGCGAGCACACGGTCGGCGAGGCGAAGCGCTTCATGTCCGACCAGGGCATCGCGGTGAGGCTGTGATGAATACCGAAACGAAATCCCTGCCCGCGTGGCTCGACAAGGTCCGCTGGGACGACAACGGCCTCGTGCCGGTGATCGCGCAGGAAGCGTCGACGAACGACGTGCTGATGTTCGCGTGGATGAACCGCGAGGCGCTGGCGAAGACGATCGAGACGCAGCGCGCGGTCTATTATTCGCGCTCGCGCAAGCGCCTGTGGTTCAAGGGCGAGGAGTCGGGCCACGTGCAGCACGTGCACGAGGTGCGGCTCGACTGCGACGAGGACGTCGTGCTGCTGAAGGTCGAGCAGGTGTCGGGCATTGCATGCCACACCGGCCGGCATTCGTGCTTCTTCCAGAAATTCGAAGGCAACGTGGACAGCGGCGACTGGGTCGCGGTCGAGCCGGTGCTGAAAGATCCCGAACACATCTACAAATGACGCAATCGACCGAAGACACGCTGCTGCGCCTCGCGGCCGTGATCGATAGCCGCAAGGGCGGTGACCCCGACCAATCGTACGTATCGCGCCTGTTCCACAAGGGCGACGACGCGGTGCTGAAGAAGATCGGCGAAGAGGCGACGGAAGTCGTGCTGGCCGCGAAGGACGTGCGCCAGGGCGGCGCGCCGACGGCGCTGGTCGGCGAAGTGGCCGATCTGTGGTTCCACTGCCTCGTGATGCTGTCGCATTTCGACCTGAGCCCGGCCGACGTGATCGCCGAGCTCGAGCGCCGCGAAGGGCTGTCGGGCATCGAGGAGAAGGCGCTGCGCAAGCGCCGCGAGCGCGAGGAAAACGGCGGGTGACAGGCAGCGGCCCGCCGCGGTGGCAACAGTGAGGTAAGCTGTAAGAATTGTCATCTGACGGGGGTAGCATCATGACCGATACACCGAGCCAGTTTCCGACACCGTCGGTGCCGGGCGCAGCAGACGCCGAGCGACTGAACGGACTGCGCACGCTGACGCACGTGCTGTACGGCCTGTACGCGATTCATTGGCTGACGGGCGGCGTCACCGGCCTCATCGCGATCATCATCAACTATGTGAAGCGCGGCGATGTGGCCGGCACGCCGTACGCCGACCATTTCGAGTGGCAGATCCGCACGTTTTGGCGCGCGCTGATCGCGTACGTGATCGGCTTCGCACTGATGTTCGTGGCGGTGGGATTCGTCATCATGTTTGTCACATGGATCTGGACGCTGTACCGTATCATCAAGGGTTGGCTGTACCTGAACGACAACAAGACGCTCGATCCGCAGGCCTGGTTCTGACCGGCGAGCGGGCGTTTCGCAGGAGCAACATGAGTCACGATCCGAATTGCCTGTTCTGCAAGATCGCGGCGGGCGAGATCCCGAGCACGAAGGTGCACGAGGACGACGAATTCGTCGCGTTCCGCGACATCCGCCCGGCGGCCGAGACGCACGTGCTCGTGATTCCGCGCCGGCACCTGCCGACGCTGTCGGCGGCGAGCGAGGTCGATGCGCCGATGCTCGGCCGGCTGATGCTGCTCGTCGCGCGTCTGGCCGATCAGTTGGGCGTCGCGTACACGGGCGGCGCAACCGGCTTTCGCATGGTGATCAACACGGGTCCCGGCGGCGGGCAGGAGGTCTACCACCTGCACGCGCATATCCTGGCCGGCCCGCGCCCGTGGCAGCGGATGGGTTGACGTAGCGGGGCGTTTCCCCCGCATCGATAGTCGAAGCCGGCGTGCCGCCGGCGATTTGCGCCGCGACGCGGCGTGGTTGAGGAGAGGTTTCATCATGGGTGGATTGAGCATTTGGCACTGGCTGATCGTGCTGCTGATCGTCGCGCTGGTTTTCGGTACGAAGAAGTTGCGCAACATCGGCAACGACCTCGGCAGCGCCGTGAAGGGTTTCAAGGACGGGATGAAGGAAGGCGAAACGCCGGCGGACGCGCAGCAACTGCCGCGCTCGGGCTCGGTCGACGTCAACGCGAAGGAAACGACGCGTTCCGACTCGAACAAGGCGTAACGCCGGCACGCTGACAGGCATTCGCAATGCTGGATCTCGGTCTTTCGAAGATGGCGCTGATCGGCGTCGTCGCGCTCGTGGTGCTCGGCCCCGAGCGCCTGCCGCGCGTCGCGCGTACGGCCGGCGCATTGTTCGGCCGCGCGCAGCGGTACATCAACGACGTGAAGGCCGAGGTCTCGCGCGAAATCGAACTCGACGCACTGCGGACGATGAAGACCGATTTCGAGGCGGCCGCGCGCAATGTCGAGACGACGATTCACGATAACCTGCGCGAGCACGAGAAGGAACTGAACGACACGTGGAACTCCGCGGTCGGCGGTCCCAACGCAGGCTCGGTCGATGCCGGCACGTACGGTTCCGACGCGCCTGCAGCGCCGTCATGGCGCGGCAGCACGGCCGCGCTCGCGCCGAAGCGTCGCAACTGGCGTGTGAAGCAGGCAGCGACGCCTGTCTGGTACAAGCGCGCGACCACCCGTCGCACGCACGTGCAGTCGGGCGCCGCGCGTGTCGCGCGCCACCAGCCGGCCAGCCTGCGCCGGCCGACGCGCTTCTTCTGAGCCGAGCGCATGCTCGCTCGTCAATCCTACCGAGGGCCGGTGTGAGCGACCCCCAGCAGAACCCGGGCGACGCCCCGGAAGAAACCTTCATTTCCCATCTCGTCGAGCTTCGCGATCGCATCATTCGCGCGGGCTTGGCCGTGATCGTCGTGTTCCTCGGGCTCGTCTATTGGGCGCCCGACATCTTCCGGCTGCTCGCGCGGCCGCTGATGGAGAACCTGCCGAAGGGCGGCAGGATGATCGTGACCGATGTCACTGGCTCGTTCTTCGTGCCGATGAAGGTCACGATGCTCGTCGCGCTCGTGATCGCGTTGCCGATCGTGCTGTACCAGATCTGGGCGTTCGTCGCGCCGGGGCTGTACCAGCACGAGAAGAAGCTCGTCGCGCCGCTCGTCGGCAGCAGCTACTTCCTGTTCCTGTGCGGGATGGCGTTCGCGTACTTCCTCGTGTTCCCGACGATCTTTCGCGTGATGGCGCACTACAACGCGCCGCTCGGCGCGGAGATGTCGACCGACATCGACAACTATCTGAGCTTCGTGCTCGGGATGTTCATCGCGTTCGGGGTCACGTTCGAAGTGCCGATCATCGTCGTGCTGCTGGTGCGGATGGGGGTGCTGACGCTGAAGAAGCTGAAGGAGATCCGGCCGTACGTGATCGTTGGCGCATTCGTCGTCGCAGCGGTCGTCACGCCGCCGGACGTATTCTCGCAACTGATGCTCGCGCTGCCGCTCATCGTGCTGTTCGAGGTGGGGCTGCTGGCTGCGCGCTTCTTCGTGCCGAAGCCGACGGAAGCGCCCGAGGCGGAGAACGGCGCCGCGAGTTGACGCCGGAGCAGCATGCGCCGGCCGGCAGCGGTGGCTGCGTCCGACGCGCCGTTCGGCGACGTCGCAGCCGGACGGTAGATCGGACGCGCAGGCGGTGCGGGCGAACGCAGCTTCACCGCGACGAAAGAACGTCGATGCAAAGCAAAAGGGCAGCTCAAGTCTGAGCTGCCCTTTTGCATTTCCGTCTTCGGCCTGCCGACGGCACCGATGCGCCGGCCGCCGGATGTCACTCGCTGTCGCTGTCCTGTTCGTCGAGCGTCTGCTTCGGCGGCGGCGGGCGCTTGCCGATCACGACGTTCACGTCGAACTCCTTGCCCTTGCGCACGACGTGCACCTTGGTCGGCGTGCCCGGCTTGATCTGCGCGACGGTGTTCAGCAGCTTCGTCGTGTCGGTGATGTCCTCGCCGTTCACGCTCACGAGGATGTCGCCCGGCTTGATGCCGGCCTTGTCGGCGGGGCCGCCCTGCAGCACGCCTGCGACGATCGCACCGGATTTCTGCTGGAGCCCGAACGACTCGGCGATTTCCGGCGTGACGTCCTGCGGCTCGACGCCGATCCAGCCGCGCGTGACCGAGCCCGTCGTGATGATGCTTTCGAGCACGGTGCGCGCGGTCGACACGGGAATCGCGAAGCCGATGCCGAGCGAGCCGCCCGAGCGCGAGTAGATCGCCGTGTTGATGCCGAGCAGGTTGCCGTTCACGTCGACCAGCGCGCCGCCCGAGTTGCCGGGGTTGATCGGCGCGTCGGTCTGGATGAAGTTCTCGAACGTATTGATGCCGAGGTGATTGCGGCCGAGCGCGCTGATGATCCCCATCGTGACCGTCTGGCCGACGCCGAACGGGTTGCCGATCGCGAGTACGACGTCGCCGACCCGCGACTGGTCCGAACGGCCGAGCGTGATCGTCGGCAGGTTCGTCATGTTGATCTTCAGCACGGCCAGGTCGGTTTCCGGGTCGCTGCCGATCACCTTCGCGGTGGCCGTGCGGCCGTCGGCGAGCGCGACTTCGATCTGGTCGGCGCCGTCTACGACGTGCTGGTTCGTTAGAATGTAACCTTCCGGGCTCACGATAACGCCTGAGCCGAGGTTGGCGGCCGGTTCGTCCTGTTGCTTGCGGGCGTTGCGGTCGCCGAAGAAGTAGCGGAACAGCGGATCTTTCGCGCGCGGATCGGGCGGCAGCGAGCCATCCTTGCTGGAGAATACGTTGACGACAGCGGGCATCGCCTTTTGCGCGGCCTCGGCGTACGACGTGGTCGCCGGAGCACCGCCGATGCCCGGCGCGACTTCCCGTAGCGCAACGATCGGCGTGGCGAGCTGCTTGCCGAGCTGTCCTTGCCGTTGCAGCCATTGCGGCTTGAGCGTCACGACGATGAACATCAGCGCGAGCAGCACCGTTACCGCCTGCGCGAAGAACAGCCAGAAGCGTCTAAGCATCTGAATGGATTAGAGGTTTATATGGATCGGATCGAACTTGAATTGTACTTGAACAATACCCTTGAAACCGCGCGCTTCAAGGACTATTGCCCGAACGGCCTCCAGGTCGAGGGGCGCCGCAAGATCGAGAAGATCGCCACCGGCGTGACGGCGTCGGTCGCGTTCCTCGAAGCCGCGCTCGAATGGGGGGCGGATGCAGTGCTCGTCCATCACGGCTATTTCTGGCGCAACGAGGCGCCGCAGATCACGGGCCGCAAGTACCAGCGCCTGAAGCTGCTGCTTGCGAACGACCTGAACCTGTTCGCGTTCCACCTGCCGCTCGACGCACATCCGGAGTTCGGCAACAACGCGCAACTCGGCGCGAAGCTCGGGCTGCTCGGCGAGCAGCGTTTCGGCGATGGCGACCTCGGCTGGATGGCGACGCTGCCGATGCCGGTGACGCTCGAGCACTTCGTCGCGAAGGTCGAGCGCACGCTCGGCCGCACGCCGCTCGTGTTGGGCGATGCGGATATGCAGTTGCGCCGCATCGCGTGGTGCACGGGCGCGGCGCAGAGCTATTTCGATGCCGCGATCGACGCCGGCGCGGACGTGTTCCTGACCGGCGAGGTGTCCGAACCCGTCACGCACGCGGCGGCCGAGAGCGGCGTCGCGTTCGTTGCGGCAGGGCACCATGCGACCGAACGCTACGGAATCCAGGCGCTCGGCACCCACTTGTCCGAAGAATTCGATATCGAACACCTTTTTATCGATATTCATAATCCGGTCTGAGCCGCGGATTTGCGGCGGTGCATCGAAATTTCGCAATGTAGTGGATGCTTAAAAGCGGAATGATTTAATCGCTCCGATAGTGGGGGGAAACCCTTGACTATCAACTACTTCGAAGGGATTTTCATCTCCGGGCCTTGTAAATGGCGACTCCATTCGAGCAAACTAGCGGCGGAATGGAAAGTCGTGACGGAAAATCCAACTCAGAAGTGGGGCGTGTGATGCGAGACAAGGAAGAGAAACGCGTCGACAGCGGCCGCCGTACCTGGCTGATTGCGACATCCGTAGCAGGTGGCGTGGGAGGCGTAGCCACTGTCATACCTTTCGCGGCGTCGCTTGCGCCGTCCGCGAAAGCGAAAGCGGCCGGTGCGCCGGTCGAGGTCGACATCAGCAGTCTGAAGCCCGGCGAAATGGTCACCGTGCCGTGGCGCGGCAAGCCGGTCTGGATCCTGAACCGCACCGACGACATGCTGGCCGACGTCGTCAAGGCCGACAAGGAAGTGGCCGATCCGACCAGCAAATCCCCGTATTCGATGGCGTTGCCCGCCTATTGCGCGAACGAATATCGCTCGCGGGCCGATCGCAAGAACATTCTCGTCGTGATGGCCGTGTGTACGCACCTCGGCTGCACGCCTAGCCAACGCTTCACGCCGGGTCCGCAGCCGAACCTGCCGGACGACTGGCCGGGCGGTTTCCTGTGCCCTTGCCACGGTTCGACCTACGACCTCGCCGGCCGCGTGTTCAAGAACAAGCCGGCGCCTCAGAATCTCGACATCCCGCCCTACATGTTCACGTCGGCGACGACCCTCGTGATCGGCAGGGACGAGAAAGGAGACGCGTGATGGCTGCCGACAACAAAGAAGTCTCCACGACAGGTCTCACCGGCTGGATCGACCAGCGCTTCCCGCTCACGTCCACCTGGAAGAAGCACGTTTCCGAGTACTACGCGCCGAAGAACTTCAACTTCTGGTACTTCTTCGGCTCCCTCGCGCTGCTCGTGCTCGTCAACCAGATCGTCACGGGCATCTTCCTGACGATGAACTACAAGCCCGACTCGACGCTCGCGTTCGCGTCGGTCGAGTACATCATGCGCGAGGTGCCGTGGGGCTGGCTGATCCGCTACATGCACTCGACCGGTGCATCGATGTTCTTCGTGGTCGTCTACCTGCACATGTTCCGCGGGCTGATGTACGGGTCGTATCGCAAGCCGCGCGAGCTCGTGTGGATCTTCGGTTGTGCGATCTTCCTGTGCCTGATGGCCGAGGCGTTCTTCGGCTACCTGCTGCCGTGGGGCCAGATGTCGTTCTGGGGCGCGCAGGTGATCGTGAACCTGTTCTCGGCGATCCCGTTCGTCGGCCCGGACCTGTCGCTGTGGATTCGCGGCGACTACGTCGTGTCCGACGTCACGCTGAACCGCTTCTTCGCGTTCCACGTGATCGCGATTCCGCTCGTGCTGGTCGGCCTCGTGATCGCGCACCTCGTCGCGCTGCACGAAGTCGGGTCGAATAACCCGGACGGCATCGAGATCAAGGCGAAGAAGGACGAGAACGGCATTCCGCTCGACGGCATTCCGTTCCATCCGTACTACTCGGTGCACGATTTCTTCGGTGTCTGCGTGTTCCTGATGGTGTTCGTGCTGATCGTGTTCTTCTCGCCGGAGATGGGCGGCTACTTCCTCGAGTCGAACAACTTCGTCCCGGCGAACCCGCTGCAGACGCCGCCGGAGATCGCGCCGGTCTGGTACTTCACCGCGTTCTACGCGATGCTGCGCGCGACCACCGACCCGTTCAAGATCGTGCTGATGATCGTGATCGCGCTGCTCGGCGTGGTCGCGCTGATCCGCGCGCGCGGCAAGTGGAAGGTCGGACTGCCGGTGCTGGCTGCTGCGATCGTCGTGTTCATGTTCCTGACGGAATCGAAGTTCTGGGGCGTCGTCGTGATGGGCTCGGCGGTGATCACGCTGTTCTTCCTGCCGTGGCTCGACCGCAGCCCGGTGAAGTCGATCCGCTACCGGCCGCTGTTCCACAAGGTGTTCCTCGGGATCTTCGTCGCGGCGTTCCTGACCCTCGCGTTCCTCGGCACGCGGCCGCCATCGCCGGTCTCGACGCTGATCGCGCAGGGCTGCGCGCTGATCTACTTCGCGTTCTTCCTCGGCATGCCCGTCTGGACGCCGCTTGGCACGTTCAAGCAGCCGCCGGAGCGGGTGCGCTTCAAGCCCCATTAACGTGAGCGAGGAGAGAACAACATGAAGAAACTGCTTTCGACGCTCGCGCTGATCGGGGCGACGGCCGTTGCGCTGCTGGCGGCGCCGGCCGTGCGCGCGGAAGGTAATTTTCCGCTCGACCGGGCGCCCGATAACACGGAAAATCTCGTTTCGCTTCAGCACGGCGCGCAATTGTTTGTAAACTATTGCTTGAACTGCCACAGCGCGAACCTGATGCGCTACAACCGTCTGACGGATCTGGGCATATCCCAGAAGGAGATCGAAACGAATCTCCTGTTCACGACCGACAAGGTCGGGAACACGATGTCCGTCGCGATGCGGCCCGAAGACGCGAAGAACTGGCTCGGCACCACGCCGCCCGACCTGTCGGTCGAGGAGCGGGCGCGCGGCCGCGACTGGCTGTATACGTATCTGCGTGGTTTCTACCGAGACGATACGCGGCCGACCGGCTGGAACAACGCGGTGTTCGAGAACGTCGGCATGCCCCATGTATTGTGGCAACTGCAGGGGCAGCGCACTGCCAAATTCGAAGACAGGACGGACGAGGAGACGGGCGAGAAGGTCCACACGCTCGTCGGCTTCCAGCAGGTCACGCCGGGGACGTTGTCGCCGCCGGATTATGATGCTGCGGTTGCCGACCTGGTGGCCTATATGACATGGATGTCCGAGCCGGCCCAGCAGACCCGCAAACGCCTCGGCGTATGGGTGCTGGTCTTTCTCGGTGTCCTGACTTTCCTGGCTTGGCGGCTCAACGCCGCGTACTGGAAAGATATCAAGTAAACACGCCTGACCGGCGTGGGGTCGGCGCAAGGCGGAACCCGTGAAAGGGGTTGCGCCGCGTGCCGGCCCTCGGCTTTTTTGAGGAAATGCAAATATGATGGTTCTGTACTCTGGCACAACTTGCCCGTTCTCCCAGCGCTGCCGGCTGGTACTGTTCGAGAAGGGCATGGACTTCGAGATCCGTGACGTCGACCTGTTCAACAAACCGGAAGACATTTCGGTGATGAACCCGTACGGTCAAGTGCCGATCCTGGTCGAGCGCGACCTGATCCTGTACGAATCGAACATCATCAACGAGTACATCGACGAACGCTTCCCGCATCCGCAACTGATGCCGGCCGACCCGGTGCAGCGCGCACGTGCGCGCCTGTTCCTGCTCAACTTCGAGAAGGAACTGTTCGTGCACGTCAGCACGCTCGAGAACGAGAAGGGCAAGGCAGCGGAGAAGAATCACGAGAAGGCACGTCTCGCGATCCGCGATCGCCTGACGCAGCTCGCGCCGATCTTCCTGAAGAACAAGTACATGCTCGGCGAGGAGTTCTCGATGCTCGACGTCGCGATCGCGCCGCTGCTGTGGCGTCTGGATCACTACGGCATCGAACTGTCGAAGAACGCTGCGCCGCTGATGAAGTACGCCGAGCGGATCTTCAGCCGTCCGGCCTATATCGAAGCACTGACGCCGTCCGAAAAGGTCATGCGTCGTTGATGATGCAATGAGGGCATGACGGAGCGGGCGGCGCGGCGTGCCGCGTACCCGCTCCGGGTTCGAGGATTGTGATGCAAGAGATTTCAACGAAGCCTTATCTGCTGCGCGCGCTGTATGAGTGGTGCACCGATAACGGTTACACGCCGCATATCGCGGTGAGGGTCGACAACTCGACGCGCGTACCGCGTCAGTTCGTGCGTGACGGCGAGATCGTGCTCAACGTCAGCTTCGAGGCGACGAGCCAGTTGCAGATGGGCAACGAGTGGATCGAGTTTACCGCCCGGTTCTCCGGGAAGGCGCACAAGATCGAGATTCCGGTGGCCAACGTGCTCGCGATTTACGCGCGGGAGAACGGGCAGGGGATGGCGTTCCAGGTCGATGCAGTGGCGGGCGAGGGTGCGGATTCGGGTGCGTTCGACGAAGATGCTGCGCCGGCCGGTGATGTGCAGCGTGACGAGTCGCCTGCCGTGCTCACGCCGGTGGTCGACAGCGGCGCGAACGAGGAACCGTCAGAAGGTGCCGACGAACCGCCGAAAACCGACGGTGACGGCTCGAAAGGCGGTAGCAGACCTCGCCTCAAGATCGTGAAATGAGGTAGAATCTCGCGCTTACGCCGGCTTAGCTCATCTGGTAGAGCAGTTGATTTGTAATCATCAGGTGGCGGGTTCGAGTCCTGCAGCCGGCACCAAATCCGAAGAGGGGTTACGGAATTTTCCGTAACCCCTTTTTCGTTTGCGGCGATCGCCTGCGTGGGCCTTGCGCGCGCGTGGTGCCATCGCGCGGCAATCGAACTACTTCATCGCTTCCAGACGTACCACGGCTCGGCTTCCCGTGCCTCGGCGTAGCGCGACAGCGTGCGCAGCGACGGCATCGCGCGACCACTCTCCATCCGCGCGATGGTCGATTGAGTAGTCTGCATCCTCTCCGCGACCTGTTCCTGCGTCAATCCGGCGCGTACGCGTGCCACGACCAGTTCGCGGGCAACGGCGAACTCCGGTGTTTGTGCGTCATATGCGGCCTGCGTAGCCGGATCGGCCAGCAAGCGCTTCTTCAAAGTTGCAAGGCTTGGCCAACGCTCAATCCTCTTTCATCCGGGCGCACGCCATTTCGATAGCGCGACGCGGTGTTCTCTGCGTCTTCTTCACGTACACGTGCAGCACGATCAGGCGTTGCCGTGTCCGAGCGACGTATATCGCCCGCGCGATGCCATCACGCCCGGTCATGCGGATTTCCCACAGTCCCGGATGCCGCGCGGTTTGCCAACGCGCCGTCCAGCCACTGTCGAAACGTAATCCTGCTTCGCAGGCAGCAAGCGCCGCCCGCCCCACATCGGCCCGAGCTGTCCAGCCACGCATGATGCCCCGGCAGGATCTTCGGCGACTCGCGTACCCGCAGACGCGCCCGCGCGATCCGCGCCTGTCGCTCCGCAGTTACGCCCCCTGTTCCTGTCATGCCCGCGTCACGATGCCCCCCTAAGGTTGCACGTTCCCGTCGCGGCACCATCGCCTCGACCGGGCGTGCGCAAGCCGCATGCGACGCCGTGCCCGCGTCGCGCAGGCGGACAACCGGGTCTCGCTCCCGGCGACGCATCGACCATGCATCGCACCATTCCATTCGAAAACACGATCGACGCCGATTGAGCTGGATCGCGGACGATCAGGAGACTGGGACCATGTTGAGTCCACATGAATTTTCGATGCTGCTGCGCATTGCACGCGCACCGGACAGCGTCGACCCGTCGAACCCGGCTTTCGCCGTGCTCGTCGAAAAACGGCTGGTTGACGATACGCAGGTACGCGTGAATGCGGTGGCTGCGCGCCCGGCGCTGACGCCGATCGGACAGCTGCTGCTCGCGCGCTTCGACGAAGCGGCTTGAGGGAAGGGAACAGAACTGCAGATGAGCGTCACGCCTTCGCCGC
The DNA here is from genome assembly GCF_000801975.1 of Burkholderia sp. A9. Classification (NCBI taxonomy): domain Bacteria; kingdom Pseudomonadati; phylum Pseudomonadota; class Betaproteobacteria; order Burkholderiales; family Burkholderiaceae; genus Burkholderia; species Burkholderia sp. A9. The sequence goes on from NZ_JSZN01000022.1 coordinate 62,129, forward strand.
AGCGAAGGACGTGACGCATCCAAAACACGGGGATCCGCTTACTGCGCGACCGGCACCGTCACGTCGCTGCCGAACCAGTGCATCGAGATCTTCTTCAACGTGCCTTCCTTGCCCAGCGAATCCAGCGCATCGTTGATCGCCTTCTCGAACTTCGGATTGCCCTTGCGGAACGGGATCGCCATCTCCTGCTTGCCGCCGTTCAGCACCGCACCCGCGCGCAGCGGCAGGTTCGAGGTCTTGATCATGTACGGCAGCATCAGGCGGTCGTCGAGCGTTGCCTCGATCCGGCCCGCTGCGAGGTCGCGCAGCTTCTCCGGCGCGCCCGGATACGTCTGCACCTCGATGCCGGGCACGCTGCGCGCCATCTGGTCGTAGTTGGTGCCGAGCGTCACGCCGAGCTTCTTGCCCTTGAATTCATCGAGCGACTTGAAGTTGCGCGTGTCGTCCTTGCGCTGGATCAGTTGCGCAGCCGAGTACGTGTACGGCACGCTGAAGTCGAGCGCTTCCTTGCGCTGCGGCGTGATCGTGACCTGATTGACGATCACGTCGAACTTGCCGGCCTGCAGCCCCGCGATGATGCCGCTCCATTCGGTCGGGACGAACTGCGTCTTCACGCCGAGCTTGCCGGCGACCGCATTCGCGACGTCGACGTCGAAACCCTCGAGCTGCCCCGACGTGCCGCGCGAGTTGAACGGCGGATACGTGCCTTCGAGGCCGACGCGCAGCACGCCGGCTTTCTTCACCGAATCGAGCAGGTCGTCCGCGTGCGCGGCGACGGCCGTGAATCCGAGGGCGGATGCGAGCAGCAGGCCCGACAGCAGGAACTTCGAACGTTTCATCGCAGATCTCCAGTGTTCAGTGTGGCAATTGAGCGTCGGGCATCGATCGTGCCTCGACCTGGCCGGAATACGGGCACGTAGACACTACTCGCAACCGGGCCGCGCCGAAAGTCGAATTGGCCCTGATTGCAATCGATATCAACCGGCGGCGGGTTGGGGGCGTGCGCAGGAAGGCGCTGCGGGGGCGGTGCAGGCCGGCGACACCAGTGCGCGCGGCCTCGTGCCGGCGGAATTGGCATAATCACGGCTTGCCGACGCGTGCGGCGGCGGCGCGCACCTTGCCGTGCGACCGTCGCGCTGCCGTTGGGGCGTATTTACCCGGTTACCATCGCAATACCCATGCCGACCATTACCGCGACCGAAGTGTCGCTGAAACACATTCTCGAACGCCCGGGGGATTTCTCCGGATGGCTTTGTCTGCCGCCGATGCCGTGGACGCTCGACACGGCGGGTGCATTCGCCGAAGACGATCGCGACGCCGACGCCGACACACCGCCTGCCATCGCAACGCAACCCGGTTGGCGCGTCACGCTGGCCAGCACGACGATCGAGGACATTGTGATCAACGCGCATGACCAGGTCGACGAACCGAGTGTCGCGCAGTTGTTCGACGCGTTCGTGTTTTACGTCGAGAACGACGAGTTCATTCTGTTCTGACGACGAGCGGCGCGCGCCACAGTGAAAAAGGACCG
>NZ_JSZN01000023.1:0-2912 GCF_000801975.1 Burkholderia sp. A9
GAGACAGACTCGTTATAGGGTCAAGCGAACAAGTGCATGTGGTGGATGCCTTGGCGATCACAGGCGATGAAGGACGCGGTAGCCTGCGAAAAGCTACGGGGAGCTGGCAAACAAGCTTTGATCCGTAGATGTCCGAATGGGGAAACCCACTCCTTTTGGAGTATCCATGGCTGAATACATAGGCCATGCGAAGCGAACGCGGTGAACTGAAACATCTAAGTAACCGCAGGAAAAGAAATCAACCGAGATTCCCAAAGTAGTGGCGAGCGAAATGGGATGAGCCTTGCACTCTTTATTTGTATTGTTAGCCGAACGCTCTGGAAAGTGCGGCCATAGCAGGTGATAGCCCTGTAGGCGAAAACAGTATGAAAGAACTAGGTGTGCGACAAGTAGGGCGGGACACGTGAAATCCTGTCTGAAGATGGGGGGACCATCCTCCAAGGCTAAATACTCGTGATCGACCGATAGTGAACCAGTACCGTGAGGGAAAGGCGAAAAGAACCCCGGGAGGGGAGTGAAATAGATCCTGAAACCGCATGCATACAAACAGTCGGAGCCTCGTAAGGGGTGACGGCGTACCTTTTGTATAATGGGTCAGCGACTTACGTTCAGTAGCAAGCTTAACCGTATAGGGCAGGCGTAGCGAAAGCGAGTCCGAATAGGGCGTTCAGTTGCTGGGCGTAGACCCGAAACCAAGTGATCTATCCATGGCCAGGATGAAGGTGCGGTAACACGTACTGGAGGTCCGAACCCACTAACGTTGAAAAGTTAGGGGATGAGCTGTGGATAGGGGTGAAAGGCTAAACAAACTTGGAAATAGCTGGTTCTCTCCGAAAACTATTTAGGTAGTGCCTCGTGTCTCACCTTCGGGGGTAGAGCACTGTCATGGTTGGGGGGTCTATTGCAGATTACCCCGCCATAGCAAACTCCGAATACCGAAGAGTGCAATCACGGGAGACAGACATCGGGTGCTAACGTCCGGTGTCAAGAGGGAAACAACCCAGACCGCCAGCTAAGGTCCCCAAATATAGCTAAGTGGGAAACGAAGTGGGAAGGCTAAAACAGTCAGGAGGTTGGCTTAGAAGCAGCCACCCTTTAAAGAAAGCGTAATAGCTCACTGATCGAGTCGTCCTGCGCGGAAGATGTAACGGGGCTAAGCTATATACCGAAGCTGCGGATGCGTGCTTTGCACGCATGGTAGGAGAGCGTTCCGTAAGCCTGCGAAGGTGCGTTGAAAAGCGTGCTGGAGGTATCGGAAGTGCGAATGCTGACATGAGTAGCGATAAAGGGGGTGAAAGGCCCCCTCGCCGTAAGCCCAAGGTTTCCTACGCAACGTTCATCGGCGTAGGGTGAGTCGGCCCCTAAGGCGAGGCAGAAATGCGTAGCTGATGGGAAGCAGGTCAATATTCCTGCACCATTGTTAGATGCGATGGGGGGACGGATCGCGGAAGGTTGTCCGGGTGTTGGAAGTCCCGGTCGCTGCATTGGAGAAGGCGCTTAGGCAAATCCGGGCGCAGGATTCAAGGGTGTGGCGCGAGCTCCTTAGGGAGCGAAGCAATTGGAAGTGGTTCCAAGAAAAGCCTCTAAGCTTCAGTCTAACGATGACCGTACCGCAAACCGACACAGGTGGGCGAGATGAGTATTCTAAGGCGCTTGAGAGAACTCGGGAGAAGGAACTCGGCAAATTGGTACCGTAACTTCGGGATAAGGTACGCCCTTGTAGCTTGATGCCCCTGCGGGCAAAGGGTGAAGGGGTTGCAATAAACTGGTGGCTGCGACTGTTTAATAAAAACACAGCACTCTGCAAACACGAAAGTGGACGTATAGGGTGTGACGCCTGCCCGGTGCCGGAAGATTAAATGATGGGGTGCAAGCTCTTGATTGAAGTCCCGGTAAACGGCGGCCGTAACTATAACGGTCCTAAGGTAGCGAAATTCCTTGTCGGGTAAGTTCCGACCTGCACGAATGGCGTAACGATGGCCACACTGTCTCCTCCCGAGACTCAGCGAAGTTGAAGTGTTTGTGATGATGCAATCTACCCGCGGCTAGACGGAAAGACCCCATGAACCTTTACTGTAGCTTTGCATTGGACTTTGAACCGATCTGTGTAGGATAGGTGGGAGGCTATGAAACCGGAACGCTAGTTTCGGTGGAGCCGTCCTTGAAATACCACCCTGGTTTGTTTGAGGTTCTAACCTTGGCCCGTGATCCGGGTCGGGGACAGTGCATGGTAGGCAGTTTGACTGGGGCGGTCTCCTCCCAAAGCGTAACGGAGGAGTACGAAGGTACGCTAGGTACGGTCGGAAATCGTGCTGATAGTGCAATGGCATAAGCGTGCTTAACTGCGAGACCGACAAGTCGAGCAGGTGCGAAAGCAGGTCATAGTGATCCGGTGGTTCTGTATGGAAGGGCCATCGCTCAACGGATAAAAGGTACTCTGGGGATAACAGGCTGATACCGCCCAAGAGTTCATATCGACGGCGGTGTTTGGCACCTCGATGTCGGCTCATCTCATCCTGGGGCTGTAGCCGGTCCCAAGGGTATGGCTGTTCGCCATTTAAAGAGGTACGTGAGCTGGGTTTAAAACGTCGTGAGACAGTTTGGTCCCTATCTGCCGTGGGCGTTGGATATTTGAAGGGGGCTGCTCCTAGTACGAGAGGACCGGAGTGGACGAACCTCTGGTGTACCGGTTGTCACGCCAGTGGCATCGCCGGGTAGCTATGTTCGGAAGAGATAACCGCTGAAAGCATCTAAGCGGGAAACTCGCCTTAAGATGAGATATCCCTGGGGACTAGATCCCCTTGAAGGGTCGTTCGAGACCAGGACGTTGATAGGTCAGGTGTGTAAGCGCAGTAATGCGTTCAGCTAACTGATACTAATTGCCCGTAAGGCTTGATCCTATAACAAGTCTG
>NZ_JSZN01000024.1:0-23697 GCF_000801975.1 Burkholderia sp. A9
CGGCGATAGACGATCACGCTCTTCACCGCCTGGCAACCGCCCATCGCGATCGCTTCGTCGGCGATGCTCTTGAGCGGCAGCGTCTTGCCGCCGCGCGCCTGCTCGTCGGCCGTGATCAGCGCGACCGCGCCGACGTCGACGAGCCGCTCGTTCAGCGATTTCGCGGAGAAGCCGCCGAACACGACCGAGTGCGTCGCGCCGATGCGCGCGCAGGCCTGCATCGCGACGATGCCTTCGATCGACATCGGAATATAGATGACGACGCGATCGCCCTTGCCGATCCCGCGCTTCTTCAGCGCGTTCGCGAAACGCGATACGCGCGCGAGGAGATCGGCATAGGTGACGCGGGTGACGGTGCCGTCGTCGGCCTCGAAGATCACCGCCACGCGCTCGCCGTTGCCGGCTTCGACGTGACGGTCGAGGCAGTTGTACGACGCGTTCAGTTCGCCGTCGTCGAACCACTTGTAGAACGGCGCGTCGCTCTCGTCGAGCACCTTCGTGAACGGCTTGTGCCAGCTGAGGCCCTCGCGTGCGAGACGCCCCCAGAAGCCTTCGTAATCGCGCTCGGCTTCGGCGGCCAGCGCACGGTAGGCCGGCATGCCGGAAATGGTCGCCGCCTTCTCGAGCGCCTCGGGCGGCGCAAACTGGCGGGTTTCATGAAGAACCGATTCAATCGCAGACATCGACAACCCCTTGGTGAACATGAATCCTCTGCATGGCGGCGCGATCGTGCGCGCCGCGCGTCTTGGCCGGCGCCTGCGCGCCGCTGTCTCCCACCCACCCGCGCGCGGCCCGAAGGCTGCGCACGATGCTGCACCGCACCACGTCACGCGACGGTGATCGTCCGGCACGACCGTTTCCACGATAAGCGCTCGAACTTACCCGTCACTTACGCGGCGCCGCCGTTTCGCACGCCGCGCGGCGCCGCTTTGCGGTCAGCCGCTTTACGGTCAGCTGCTTTACGGTCAGCTTTACGCTGTTACAACCACGACCCTACAATCCTAACTGAACTCGCCTCCCGGATTCCAGCTTGAATCGCTACGCCCTCTTCCTCATCCTGTCGATGCTATTCGTCGGCAGCAACGTCGGTATCGGCAAATCCATCGTCGTCTTCGTCCCGGTCGCCATCCTCGCCACGCTGCGCTTCGTGATCGCGATCGCCGTGCTGTGGCCGCTGTTCAGCCCGGTGAAGATGCGCGCGGTCCGCCGCGCCGAGTGGCTGAACCTGTTCCTGCAGGCTTTCTTCGGCACCTTCATGTTCACGCTGCTGATGCTCAACGGCGTGCAGCGCACCAGCGCGGTCGCGGCCGGCGTGATCACGAGCACGATCCCCGCGATCGTCGCGCTGTTCGCGTGGCTGATCCTGCGTGAAAAACCGAACGGCCGTGCGCTCGTGTCGATCGCGCTCGCGATCGCCGGCGTCGTGACGATCAACCTCGCCAACGGCACCGCAGGCAGCGCATCCGCGCACGGCGCCGGCGGCACGTCGTCCGGCTCGCTGACCGGCAACCTGCTGATCCTCGGCGCCGTGTGCTGCGAATCGATTTACGTGATCCTGTCGCGCCGGCTCACGCAGACGCTCGCGCCGATCGACATCTGTGCATACACGCACCTGTTCGGCCTGTGCCTGATGCTGCCGCTCGGCGCGACGGCGCTGTGGCATTTCGATTACGCGAGCGTGCCGGCCGGCACCTGGGCGCTCGTCGTCTGGTACGGGCTGTCGGCCAGCATCTTCTCGTTCTGGCTGTGGATGAAGGGGATCCGGCACGTGCCGGGCAGCCTCGCCGGCGTGTTCAGCGCGGTGCTGCCGGTGGCGGCCGCCGCGTACGGGATCGTGTTCCTCGGCGAGCGCCCGACGCTCGCGCACGGCATCGCGCTGGCGTGCGTGGTCACCGGCATCGTGCTCGCGAGCCTGCGCGTGAAGCGCGTGCCGGCCGCCGCATCCTGATCCGTCCCCGGCGGCACCGGCGCGTCGCTGCAGCCGCGCCGGCCGACGCGTTACAATAGCGCGCCTTTTCGAGATTACCCCCGATACCTGCGCACCGCGCCCGTACCACCATCATGTCTGCCCCGCATTCGCCCGGCCCCGCCCGTCGTCCGCTGCGCCCGCTGCCCGCGCTGATCTTCATGAGCCGCTGGCTCCAGGTTCCGCTTTATCTGGGCCTGATCGTCGCGCAGGCCGTCTACGTGTTCCTGTTCCTGAAGGAAGTCTGGCACCTGCTGTCGCACGCGACGAGCCTCGACGAAATCAGCGTGATGCTCGCGGTGCTCGGCCTGATCGACGTCGTGATGATCTCGAACCTGCTGATCATGGTGATCGTCGGCGGCTACGAAACGTTCGTGTCGCGCCTCGGCATCGAGGGCCATCCCGACGAGCCCGAGTGGCTCGACCATGTGAACGCGGGCGTGCTGAAGGTCAAGCTGTCGATGGCGCTGATCAGCATTTCGTCGATCCACCTGCTGAAGACCTTCATCAACCCGGACCAGCACACGACGCACGCGATCATGTGGCAGGTGATCATCCACGTGTCTTTCCTCGTGTCGGCGCTCGTGATGGCGTGGGTCGACCGCCTGACGACCCACACGCACCCGGCCCATTTCCACGAGTCGCACGCGCCCGTAGCGGCCGTGTCCCGCAAGCCGGCCGAAGCAGCCGTCAACGCATAAACGCATTCCCCACAGTCCCCACAGAGTCTCAGCCATGACCGTCATCAAACAGGAAGACCTGATCCAGAGCATCGCGGATTCGCTGCAGTACATCAGCTACTACCACCCGCTCGACTACATCCAGGCACTCGGCCGCGCGTACGAGCTGGAAGAGAGCCCGGCCGCGAAGGACGCGATCGCGCAGATCCTCACGAACAGCCGCATGTGCGCGGAAGGCAAGCGCCCGATCTGCCAGGACACCGGCATCGTCACGATCTTCGTGAAGGTCGGCATGGACGTGCGCTGGGACGGCGCGACGATGGGCCTCACCGACATGATCAACGAAGGCGTGCGCCGCGGTTACACGCACCCGGACAACGTGCTGCGCGCGTCGATCGTCAATCCGCCGGAAGGTGCCCGCAAGAACACCAAGGACAACACGCCGGCCGTGATCCACTACGAGATCGTGCCGGGCGACAAGGTCGACGTGCAGGTCGCGGCGAAGGGCGGCGGCTCGGAGAACAAGTCGAAGTTCGTGATGCTGAACCCGTCCGACTCGATCGTCGACTGGGTACTGAAGACCGTCCCGACGATGGGCGCCGGCTGGTGCCCGCCGGGCATGCTCGGGATCGGCATCGGCGGCACCGCTGAAAAGGCGATGCTGATGGCGAAGGAATCGCTGATGGAGCCGATCGACATCCAGGAAATCATCGCGCGCGGCCCGCAGGACTGGGTCGAGGAACTGCGCGTGGAACTGCACGAGAAGGTCAACGCGCTCGGCATCGGCGCGCAGGGCCTCGGCGGCCTCGCGACCGTGCTCGACGTGAAGATCATGGCTGCCCCGACGCACGCGGCATCGAAGCCGGTCGCGCTGATCCCGAACTGCGCGGCGACCCGCCACGCACACTTCGTGCTCGACGGTTCAGGCCCGGCCAAGCTTGAAGCGCCGTCGCTCGACGCCTGGCCGAAAGTCCAGTGGGAACCGAACACCGAAACCAGCAAGCGCGTCGACCTGAACACGCTGACGCCGGAAGAAGTCGCGAGCTGGGCGCCGGGCCAGACGCTGCTGCTGTCGGGCAAGATGCTCACGGGCCGCGACGCCGCGCACAAGCGCATCGCCGACATGCTCGCGAAGGGCGAGAAGCTGCCGGTCGACTTCACGAACCGTGTGATCTACTACGTCGGCCCGGTCGATCCGGTGCGTGACGAAGTGGTCGGCCCGGCCGGCCCGACGACGGCCACGCGCATGGACAAGTTCACCGAGACGATGCTCGCCCAGACGGGCCTGATCTCGATGGTCGGCAAGGCAGAACGCGGCCCGGTCGCGATCGACGCGATCAAGAAGCACAAGGCGGCGTACCTGATGGCGGTCGGCGGTGCGGCGTACCTCGTGTCGAAGGCGATCCGCGGCGCGAAGGTGCTCGCATTCGAAGACCTCGGCATGGAAGCGATCTACGAGTTCGACGTGCAGGACATGCCGGTGACGGTGGCCGTCGACTCGTCGGGCACGTCGGTGCACCAGACCGGTCCGAAGGAGTGGCAGGCGAAGATCGGCAAGATCCCGGTCGCAACCGCTTAAGCGCGCTCTCACGAAGGGCCGGACGGGAGTCCGGCCTTTTTACTTCTCATTCTCGTTATTGAGCGCGGCCGGTTATGCAAGGCTGATTCTCATTACACGCGGAAGGCCGGCCCGACAAGGCTTTGAGGCTTGGCTTTTCTCGTTCGAGCGATTATCGTTCGGTTTCTGAAGCCCCACTGAACAAGGAACAGCCATGCAAGGCGACAAGAAAGTCATCGAATACCTGAACGCCCAGCTGAAGAACGAACTGACGGCGATCAACCAGTACTTCCTGCATGCGCGCATGTACAAGCACTGGGGCCTCGACAAGCTCGGCAAGCACGAATACGACGAATCGATCGGCGAAATGAAGCATGCCGACTGGCTCATCGAACGCGTGTTCATGCTCGACGGCCTGCCGAACCTGCAGGACCTGCACAAGCTGCTGGTCGGCGAGGAAACCGAAGAGATCCTGAAGTGCGACCTGAAGCTCGAGCAGATCTCGCAGGCCACGTGCAAGGAAGCGATCGCCTACTGCGAATCGGTGCGTGACTACGTGTCGCGCGAGATCTTCGAAAAGATCCTCGACGACACCGAAGAGCACATCGACTGGCTGGAAACGCAGATCGACCTGATCGGCAAGGTCGGCCTGCAGAACTACCAGCAGACGATGATGGGTTCGCCCGAGTAACTGCCCCCCCTCTCCACGACCACGACCGCCACCGCGCCGTCCGCATGACGTTGACGAACCAGCCAGCCGCTTCCGGGGTCCGCCCCGCCGCCCCCGTCGGAATCTTCGATTCGGGGCTCGGCGGCCTGTCGGTGCTGCGCGCCGTGCGCGCGCACCTGCCCGGCGAGTCGTTCGTCTACGTCGCCGATTCGCACCATGCGCCGTATGGTCCGCGCGACGAGGCGTTCATTACGGAACGCACGCTGGCCATCGGCGAGTGGCTCGCTCGCGAGGGGGCGAAAGCGCTCGTCATCGCGTGCAACACCGCAACGGCGCGGGCGATCGCGGCCATCCGCGAACGCCTGTCGATGCCGCTCGTCGGTGTCGAGCCGGGCATCAAACCGGCCGCCGCGCTGTCCGCGAGTGGCGTCGCGGGCGTCCTCGCCACGCAATCGACGCTGAACAGCCCGCGCTTCCAGGCGTTGCTCGACCGTTACGGCGCCGGCCGTCGCTTCATCTGCCAGCCCGGCCACGGGCTCGTCGAAGCGATCGAGCGCGGCGACACGAACTCGCCCGCGTTGCGCGCGTTGCTCGACCGTTACCTGCAGCCGATGCTCGACGACGGCGCCGATACGCTGGTGCTCGGCTGCACGCATTACCCGTTCTTCACGGAAACGATTCGTGACCTTGTGGGCGACCGCCTGACGATCGTCGACACGAGCGATGCCGTCGCCCGCCAGCTCGCTCGGGTGCTCGACGAACGCGGCCTGCGCGCGCCGGCCGGCACGCGGGCCGCGCCGCCGCGCTTCTGCTCGACGAGCGACGGCCAGCAACTGCGTGCACTCGCGTCGACGCTGCTCGGCCTCGACGCATCGGTCGAATCCGTCACCATTTCCTCGCCGAACGCGCGCGCCTGCGCGACCGCCTGACGCAGGCCGGCACACCGCCGGCGCACCCTCTCCCCGCGGCCGCGGCGCTCCCGCCGTTTCAGGGGTCCGATGACCTTAAAAAAAGCCGAACCCAGGCTTGTCAACGCCCGCAAATTTAATGATAATAATTCGCATTAACGTTAGCTATCGCAACTCACCATGATCGTCTGCGTGTGCAAGTCTGTTTCCGACCGCAAGATTCGCGCGTCCCTCGCCGAGGGCGTGAGCTCTTTCGATGAACTCCAGTTCGAACTCGGCGTGGCCACGTGCTGCGGCAAGTGCGAGGAGTCCGTGCGTGACCTCATGGCCGAGCAAGGTATTTGCGCGAGCCAGTGCGGTGTCGAGCATCACGCTCACCCGATCCCGGTGACGTTCTACGACCGCAAGGCCGCCTGAGCGGCACCGAGCGTGCGCATGCGGCCCGGCCGCATTTTTTGTTTCAACCGTCAGCAAGCCACCTTCCGCGCGAGCCAGCGGCTTACCTGCCAAGGAGCCTGTCATGGAATTGCTGATCGGATTTGTGACCACCGTGTGCATCTCGCTGCTGATCTTCCGCAAGTGATACCGATTCACCCGCCGCGCCCCGGGTGCGACGTCGTTCTTTCAAGCTAACATGCAGGCTTCGCAATCCGCTCCTGCCGGCGTCTTGCCGGCTGCCCCCCGTATGAATCCCCGGGTCATCACCGTCGCGGTCGGTGTGCTTGCCGCACACGCGATCATGCTGACCGCCGCCTGGCTCCATCGCAACGCGCCGCCGCCGAAGGAGATCGAGGTCCAGTCGATCACCGCGCAACTCATTCCGCCTGCGCCTGCTGCCCAGCCGGTCGCGGTCCAGTCGGCCGCACAGCCCGCACCGCCGAAGCCCACGCCGCGCGAGAAGCCCAAGGTCGAGCCGAAGCCCGTGCAGAAGGCAGTCAAGCCGACGCCTCAGCCGGTGGCGCAATCGCCCTCGCCGACGCCCGCGCCGGCGGCTGCCGATCCGACGCCCGCTCCCGCCGCACCGGCACCTGCTGCGCCGGCCGCCACACCCGGCCCTGCTCGCGAGACGATGCAGGTCAGCGCGCCGAAGAACGTATCGGCACTCACCTGCAATTTCGTAAAACCCAGCTATCCGTCGATGTCGCGCCGCCGCGGCGAAACGGGCACGGCCTATGTTCACTTCATCATCGGCGTGACGGGCAAGATCGAAAGCATCCAGTTGCAGAAAAGCAGCGGCTACCCGCGTCTCGACGAAGCCGCGCTCGAGGCGACGCGCGCCAGTACCTGTCCGCCGTATATCGAAAATGGACAGGCGATCCGCGCCGCACATACGCTGCCCTTCAACTTCACGCTCGACGATTAACCCGCCTCATTCGGAAGATTCAAAGGAAATAAAAATGCAAAGCTACGGTATCGCGCACGTCTGGGCGCAAGGTGATTTCGTCACGCGCGCCATCGCGATCACGCTGCTCGTGATGTCGGTCCTGTCGTGGATCGTGATCATCGTCAAGGGCTGGAACGTGGTTCGCCTGAACCGTCTCACGAAGAATGCCGAACAGGCATTCTGGCATTCGGACGATTTCGACGACGGCATCAAGAAGCTCGGCCTCGCCGCATCGACGCCGAGCGACAACCCGTTCCTCGCGCTCGCGCTGTCGGGCAAGGAAGCCGCCGACCACCACCATCAGACGCAACCGCACCTGCACGATCGCATGGACGTGTCGGACTGGGTCACGCGCTGCCTGAAGGACACGATGGACGAAGGCATCTCGCGCATGCAGGCCGGCCTCGCGATTCTCGCGTCGATCGGCAGCACGGCGCCGTTCGTCGGCCTGTTCGGCACGGTGTGGGGCATCTATCACGCCCTGCTCGTGATCGGTGCAACCGGCCAGACGTCGATCGACCAGGTGGCGGGCCCGGTCGGCGAATCGCTGATCATGACGGCCTTCGGCCTGTTCGTCGCGATTCCCGCAGTGCTCGGCTACAACGCACTGACCCGTGCGAACAAGGGTGTCGTCAGCAAGCTGCGCCGCTTCGCGCACGGTCTGCACGCGTACTTCGTGACGGGCGCGCGCCTCGCGTCGTCGTCGGCCCGCGACGGCCTGCGTCTCGCGACGCGCGCCAGCTGAGACGAGGTGAACCATGGCAATGAACACCGGTTTCAGCGACGATGACGACGATGGCGTGATGAGCGAGATCAACATGACGCCGCTCGTCGACGTCATGCTCGTACTCCTGATCATTTTCCTCGTGACGATCCCGGCGATGCAGCACGCGGTCAAGATCGACCTGCCGCACGCGAGCAGCCAGCCCGTCGAAGAGAAGCCGCAGACGGTCGACGTCGCGATCCAGGGCAACGGCACGATCCTGTGGAACGACCAGACGGTCACGCGCGAGCAGCTGAAGGCACACATCGCGGAAGCGGCACAGCATCAGCCGCAACCGGAGTTGCACCTGCGCGCCGATCGCAAGGTTGCATATGAGCATGTGGCCGAAGTGATGTCCGATGCACAGGCTGGCGGCCTGACGAAGCTCGGCTTCGTCACGGAGCCGACTGCAAAGGCGAAGTAACGCACGCGCATTCGCATGTTGCCGGCAACGCTTCGCCGGCTATCCGGCGGGTCGCACCTAGCCGGCCGCGCCTAGCCGGCCACGCACAAAGTAAAAGGCCTTCATCGCCAGATGAAGGCCTTTTTTCGTGCGCACACGGGCGCCTTCGGGCTGCGGGCTCTTCGGCGGTATCGGTTGCGCCTCGAGCAACGCAAATGCGACTACCGTGGTCTTCACGGATTGCGCGTTCTGCCCTATCTGGCTCGCAATATATGCTGCCACCTGATTCCGCGCCGAACTTCCTTCGCGAAATGGGATTTCAATATAGGCCCGCGCGCGTTTGCATTCAAGACCCCGCCGATTGAAACTTGCGATTGCCGGCGGCGCTTCAATGACAAAACAAATTTGCCACGAAGCACATCTTGCATTCAGGTGGCCGAAGCATCGGCCGCTGCCGCTTCCTTCTTCGCGCGCTCGGGGCAGCCGGGCTCCTTGTATTCGCCGTGGTCGAGCTTCTCGACCAGATAGTCGACGAACGCGCGCACCGCGGGCGGCATCCCCTGCCGCGACACGAACACCGCATAGAGTTGCGGCACCGGCAACGTCCAGCCCGGCATCACCGGCGACAACTGCCCCGCGCGCAACGCATTGCCGTACATCATCTCGGGCAGCGCCGCGATGCCGAGGCCGTCGAGCACGGCCTCGCGGATCGTCATCAGGTCGGCCGTCACGAGCCGCGGGTCGTGCTCGTGCACGTGACGCGTGCCGTCCGGCGCGATCAGGCTGAACACGTGGCGTCCGTCGACGCTCGGCGTATCGAGCGTCTCGAAATGCGCAAGATCGTCCGGCACGAGCGGCGGCGCATTCTGGTTCAGCAGGCTCGGCGCACCGACCAGCATCTGCTCGGTCCGCCACAGCGGCCGCACGACGATGTTCGCGTTCTGCGGCGGCTCCGAGCGCACGCGCAATGCGACGTCGATCGAATCCTCGAACAGGTCGATCACGCGATTCGTCACACGGATGTGCACCTTCACCTCGGGATAGCGGTGCAGGAATTCGGGGAGGATGCGCGACAGCATCGTCTGCGACAGCGTGACGGGGACGCTCACGCGCACGGAGCCGCGCGGCGACGCGCGCAGCTGCTGCACGGCGTTCATCGCGGCCTGGGCTTCGGCCAGCATCGCCTGGCAATGCTGGTAGAACAGCTCCCCCGCCTCGGTCAGCGCGAGCTTGCGCGTCGAACGCTGCAGCAGGCGCACGCCGAGCGCCGCCTCGAGTTCGGTCAGGCGCCGCGACAGGCGCGATTTCGAGATACCCAGCACGCGCTCCGCAGCCGAGAAACCGCCGTGCTCGACGACCTGCGAAAAGTACATCAGGTCGTTCAGGTTGTGTGCATCGATGTTCATGTCATCGTTCCAATTTCAGAACAATCCATTGCGAACCGCCGTCAATCGGGCGGCAAAACGCCCAATATAATAGCGCTGTGTTTCAAAAATAACGCTATTCCGATGATTTCGAGGGCTTCTGCATGACGATCGCTCGCTCGCTTGACCGCACGTACCCCGCGCTTCGCACGACCGAAGGCGGCGGCTTCGTGGTTCACCGCCCGTTCCCGACCCGGCTGCTGATGGATTTCGATCCGTTCCTGCTGCTCGATGAAATGGGCCCCATCGACTATGCCCCTGGCGAAGCCGTGGGTGCGCCCGACCACCCGCATCGCGGCTTCGAGACCGTGACCTACGTGCTCGACGGGCGCTTTCGCCATCGCGACTCGGCCGGCCATGCCGGCACGCTCGGGCCCGGCGACGTGCAATGGATGACGGCGGGTGCCGGCGTCGTCCACAGCGAGATGCCGGATCCCGAATTCGCGCAGGCAGGCGGGCGCTCGCACGGCTTCCAGCTGTGGGTCAACCTGCCGCGCCGCGACAAGCTGATCGCACCGCGCTACCAGGAGATTTCGGCCGATCGGATTCCGAGCGCCACGTCGCCCGACGGTCGTGCGCAGGTCCGCGTGATCGCCGGCGAAGCGTTCGGTGTTCGCGCGGCGATCGAGACGCGCACGCCGATCCTCTACCAGCATTTCACCCTGCAACCGGGCGCAACGGTCACGCAGCCGGTCCCGGCAGGCTATCGCGTATTCGCATACCCGCTCGATGGAGCGGGCCGCTACGGGCCCGACAGACGGGTTGTCGACGCACGGCACATGATCGTCTACGGTGACGATGGCGATGCCGTGACGTTCGAAGCCGGCGATGCACCGCTCGACCTGCTGCTGGTCGGCGGCGTGCCGCTCAACGAGCCGATCGTCCGCTATGGCCCGTTCGTGATGAATACCGAGGAAGAGATCCGGCAGGCCGTCGTCGACTACCAGACCGGCCGGATGGGACGCATCGAAGCGTGACGCCCGATCGGGGCCGCAGGTGCCGCGAAACGGCTCGTTTTGCGTCACAATGACTTCTTGAACCATGTGGCTGCCCGCCACCAGAAGGAACCCGTCCCCTTGAACTTCGAACATCTGATCCAGATCAACTCCGACGATCCGGCCGTGCCGTCCCTCACCCGCGACCAGCTCTGGGAAGGCCTCGTGCTGCGCGCCGAACAGCCTCAGCTGTTCGTGATCGGCCTCGACAGCTGCGTCGTCCACGAACGAACGGACACGACGCTCGAACGCGAACTGCACTACGGCCATGCGACCGTGCGCGACCGCGTGACGTTCACGCCGAACCAGCAGGTGCGCTACGACATCCATGCGGCCGGCGGCGAGATCGGCGGCTCGCTGACGATGACGATCGAGGAGCGCGACGACCACGAGCTGTTCCTGCGCTTCGAATACCGCACGACGCTGACCGTCACGGATGACAGCGAGGACGCGCGTCAGACGCACGGCATCGTCAAGGAAGCGTATCGCACGTCGGACATCGACACGGTGCGCCTGATCCGCGAATACGCACAGGGGCGCAAGGACCCCGATCCGCTGCACTGACATCAACGGCGGCCTGCGGGCCGCCTCTTTGATTCAAGCTATCGAATGTGTCACCTCGATCGACAAAGAGTTTTTGTGAATGGGAATGGTTATCATTTAGAATTCATTCCATCGTATCGACAGTCACCGATCAACCGAATGACCGACACCACGCGCCCGACCACGCTGACCTTGCGCCGCACGACCGGCACCGCAAGTGCCAACCGTCAGAAGACGGCAGCGGTCACGACGCCGGCGAAACCCGCCGGAAGCCGCGATGCCGGCACCCGGACCCTCAGCAGCGATGCGCTGCTGCAAGGCCACAGCCACATCAGCATCGCGCATAACGGAGAGACGTATCAGCTGCGTGCCACGCGGCTCGGCAAGCTGATCCTGACGAAGTAACGACCGAGTATTGTGGGGACCACCTCCCTGAGAGGTGTTGGGCAGTAGCCAGCGTAACGGCTTGCACGCGAGATCTAGACCCCTTCGTGCAAACACACTCAAGCAGCCGTTGCAGCAAGCCAAGCCACTTTTTTTGGTTCTCGCACAAGGAAGAAAAAAAGCGACACGTCGAAGGACGTGTCGCTTTTTGTTTGGGTGCCCGGATGCAAAGGAACAAAAAGATCCGGAGCCAGGCAGCACAACGACTTCGCCCCCTGCTCCGGAACGCGGCCTCAAGGCCCTCGATCACGCATCAGAAACCCCAGAACATCAACCACCATGCGCTGTCGACGACGGCCAGGCCGGCGGCGAACCACGCGAATGCAGCCAGCCGGCGCGGCCACGCGGCATAACGCCCCGTCACCTGCCATGCGAGCCACGCGCTCCACGCGTTGGCGCCGACCAGGATCGCGATACGGACGCTGGTCGCCCAGTCGAGCGGCACGTGCTCGGCCCGCAGCAGCGACAGCGTCGTCGCCGACAGCCCGAGGAACACGCCGGCTCCCGCGATCGGGATCAGCGCCTGCGCGAGATGATGGAGACGCACGCGGTCGAAACGGCCGAGCATCAGCGTCGCACCGGCCAGCAGCACCAGCAGTGCCGTGCCGTACACGACGCCCGTGCCGACGATGTAGCTGACGATCAGCCCGCCGTCGAGCCACGAGAACACGTCGTTGCGATCCGGATAGTGCGTGAGCAGGAACCACGGTGCATTGGTCTCGAGCGGCCACGTGATGTCGTGATCGATCAGCCAGCCCGCGAGCCATTGCTTGATCTGCACGAACCACGGGCTGGCGGTCCAGTGGAATGCGCCGATCGCGACGCCGAGCAGGCCGTACAGGATCAGCGCCGTGTCCCACGGGTTCGCCTGCTGCTCACCGAGGTTCACGACCTCGTCGGACGGCGAGCGCCACGACAGCGCGATCGCGTCGCGGTGCCCGCTGCAGCGGCCGCACATGTGGCATGCGGCGGCGCCCTTCATGTTGCGCAACGGCACGAGCGGCGCGCAATTGATCGGAATCACGCGATGCCCGTGCTCGCCGTTCTTGTACGAGCGGCGCCACGCATCCTCATCAACCTTGTAGCGCATCGGCGCGAGCCGCGCGAGCAGCCCGAACACCCCATTGACCGGGCACAGATACTTGCACCACACGCGCTTCTCGCGGCCGTACAGCACGCCGATCACGATCGCGCCGACGGTCGAGCCGCCCAGCACGAACAGCACCGCGAGCGGGTACTGGTACACGCTGACCATCTGCCCGTAGATCGTCGTGAGCCCGAACGCGACGAACGGCCAGCCGCCCCACCGCATCCAGCGCGGAATCGCGCCCCCGCGGCCGAACTTGCTCGCATATTCGGTCAGTGCGCCTTCCGGGCACAGCACGCCGCACCAGACGCGGCCGAGCATCACCATCGACAGCAGCACGAACGGCCACCAGATGCCCCAGAACACGAACTGCGCGATCAGCGTGAGGTTGCTCCACAGGTGCGCGGAATCGTCCGGCAGCGGCAACACCGCCGGCACGATGATCAGGAACGCGTAGACGCCGACGACGACCCACTGGATGCCGCGGATCACCGCGCCGTGGCGCTGCATCCACTGGCCGGCCTGCGCGAGCCAGCCCGGCTTGGCTGCGGCGACCACGCTCATGCCGCGCGACCCGCAGGGACCGCCGGACGGCGGCTCGCGCGCTTCATCAGCAGCCAGACCACCGCCCAGTACACGGCGTACGCGACCAGGTTGGTCAGCGCCGGGTGCGCGCGATAGCCGGTCAGCGTCGCGACGAGCGAGCCGAACGTGCCGGAATCATCGAGGATCGCGGAGGTGTCCCACACTTGCGAGATGCCGAGCGGCAGGATTTCCTTGTCGATCAGCTTGTCGACGCCGGTCTGGAACAGGCCCGCGCCGAGGAACAGCAGCATCACCTCGGTGACGCGGAAGAAATGCCGCCACGAGAAGTACTTGCCGCCGAGCTGCAGCAGATAGAACGTGAGGAACGCGAGGCCGAGGCCGAGCACGACCGCGAGCATCTGGCTGCCGTCAACATGTCCGGACTGGCCGAAACCGAGGCCGTACAGGAAGATCACCGTCTCGCTGCCTTCGCGTGCGATCGCGAGCGCGACCAGCACGGCCACGCCCCACCAGTTCGAATCGCGCGTGCTCTGCTGCAGCGAATGCTCCATGTCGCGCTTCAGCGTGCGGCCATGCCGGCGCATCCACAGCACCATCTGCACGATCAGCACGCACGCGATCAGCACCATCGC
The DNA here is from genome assembly GCF_000801975.1 of Burkholderia sp. A9. Classification (NCBI taxonomy): domain Bacteria; kingdom Pseudomonadati; phylum Pseudomonadota; class Betaproteobacteria; order Burkholderiales; family Burkholderiaceae; genus Burkholderia; species Burkholderia sp. A9. Next base: position 14,004 of record NZ_JSZN01000024.1, read on the forward strand.
GGTCTGGAAATAGTCCTGCGCGTCGCCGGACAGCACTTCGGTAAAGCCGACGAGCGCGGCGCCGAGACCGATGGCCATCAGCAGGCCGACTGCCACGCCCGTCCACAGAAATGGCAGGCCGCGGCGCGCGTCGTCGTCGCCGTTCTTCAGCCATGCATAGAGGATGCCGACGACGAGCAGCGCTTCGACGCTCTCCCGCCAGACGATGAACAAGATCTGACCCATTGAATCCTCCTGACGTGCGGGGCACGGCACGCATGCGTCCGCACGCAGATAAAACGCATTACTTCGCGACGATCACGCCCTGTGCCTGCTGGTGGAAATCGTCGAAAAACTTGTATTCGCCCGGCGACAGCGGGGCGACAACCACGAACGAGTCGGCGCCCGGTGCGAGCACCTTCTCCTTGCGCAACTGCACGCTCTCGAATTCGGCGGCACCCTTGCCGGTATTCCTGATCTCGATCTTGAAGCGCTGGCCGGCCGGCACTTCGATCCGGGCCGGATTCAGCTTGCCGTCCGTCATCTCGAGCTTGAACGTCGGCAGATCGGCGGCATGCGCCGCGCCGGCGAGCCACAGCGCGGCGGCTGCGGCGACGATTTTCTGGGGAAATTTCATTCTGGGTTCTCTACGCCGACGGCGCGCCGAAGCGCGCCGTCCGTGATGCCACCGATCAGTACCCGCCCTTCTTGCCGATGCCGGCGAACGGGAAGTCGTATTCGAGGGTGACGGGCTTGAACCACGCGCCCACGCCCGTTTCCTTGTCGACGTGACGGCCGAATGCCATGTGGCCCGACTGCATCGGCGGCTTGACGGTCATCGTCAGGTGGTACTTGCCCGGGCCGGCCAGCTTCACGTTGTCGCCATAGTGCGGGCCATCGCTCGCGACCATGCCCATCAGGTCGCCTTCAGCCTTCCACTTCGTGTCGCCCTGCTTCGTCAGCTTGTACGTGACCTGCAGATACGGCATCCAGTCGCCTTCCGCGAAACCCGTCGGGTTGTTCTTGACCGCGTGGATGTCGGCCTCGAGGTGGATGTCGGAATCCGACGCCTTGCGCATCATCCCTTCCGGATCCATCGTGATCGGCTGCAGGTAGACCGCGCCGATTTCCATGCCGCCCTGGATCTGCTGCTTGCCGATCGGATATTCGGCAGCCGAGACCGACATCGCGGCAAACGCCGCCGCTACCGCAACCGACGTGCGGATGAACGAAGAACCCAACATGGACACTCCTTGTTATTTATCAGACCAATCGCGCGCCGCCCGTCAGGAACGCGCTGAAAACACTAACGCAACGAATAACGCTAATGCGAACTATTCTCAATACTTGCGGAGTTTAGCACCGAACCGGCTCCGGAACAAACGAGACACCGTGTAAACCCCTGATCCGACAAGGCTTACAACGGTGTTACATGAATATTTCAGTGACGTTTGGAAAGATTTACCGGCCGCCGGTGATGTGGTCGCCCACATTCGCACCGAACACGCGCTCGCGCAGCAGTGCAAGCTGGTCGCGAGTGGCCGCGGCCTTCTCGAACTCGAGGTTCTTCGCGTAATCGGCCATCTGCTTTTCGAGGCGCTTGATTTCCTTCGCGATTTGCTTTTCCGACATGTCCTCGAACTTCGCGCGCTGCTGCGCTTCCTTCAGCTCCGCGCGCGCCTCATCGGCGTTGTAGACGCCATCGATGATGTCCTTGATGCGCTTCACGACACCGCGCGGCGTAATGCCCATCTTCTCGTTGTGCGCGATCTGCTTCGCGCGGCGCCGCTCGGTTTCGCCGATCGCGCGCTTCATCGACTCGGTCATGTTGTCGGCATACAGAATCGCCTTGCCGTTCACGTTCCGCGCGGCGCGACCGATCGTCTGGATCAGCGAGCGCTCGGCGCGCAGGAAGCCTTCCTTGTCCGCGTCCAGAATCGCGACCAGCGACACTTCGGGGATGTCGAGACCTTCCCGCAGCAGGTTGATCCCGACCAGCACGTCGAACGTGCCGAGCCGCAGGTCGCGGATGATTTCGACCCGCTCCACCGTGTCGATGTCGCTGTGCAGGTAGCGCACCTTGACGCCATGGTCGGCCAGGAACTCGGTGAGCTGCTCGGCCATCCGTTTCGTCAGCACGGTGATCAGCACGCGTTCGCCGGCGTTCACGCGCGCATTGATCTCGGACAGCACGTCGTCGACCTGCGAGCTTGCCGGACGCACTTCGATTTCCGGATCGACGAGCCCCGTCGGCCGCACCACCTGCTCGGCGACCTGCCCCGTCACGCGCTGCTCGTAGTCGGCCGGCGTCGCCGACACGAACACCACCTGGCGCATCTTGCGCTCGAACTCCGGGAACTTGAGCGGCCGGTTGTCGAGCGCCGACGGCAGCCGGAAGCCATAGTTGACGAGGTTTTCCTTGCGCGCGCGGTCGCCGTTGTACATCCCGTTCAACTGGCCGATCAGCACGTGCGATTCGTCGAGCAGCATCAGTGCGTCGGGCGGCAGGTAGTCGACGAGGGTCGGCGGCGGCTCGCCGGGGGCGGCGCCCGAGAAATGCCGCGAGTAGTTCTCGATGCCCTTGCAGAAGCCGAGCTCCTGGAGCATCTCGAGATCGAAGCGCGTGCGCTGTTCGAGGCGCTGCGCCTCGACGAGCTTGCCGTCGCTGTAGAAGAACTCGAGGCGCTCGCGCAACTCGTCCTTGATCGTCTCGACCGCGCGCATCACGGTGTCGCGCGGCGTCACGTAGTGCGACGACGGATACACGGTGAAGCGCGGGATCTTCTGCCGCACGCGCCCGGTCAGCGGGTCGAACAGCTGCAGCGTCTCGACCTCGTCGTCGAACAGCTCGATGCGCACGGCCAACTCAGCGTGCTCGGCCGGGAAGATGTCGATCGTGTCGCCGCGCACGCGGAACGTGCCGCGCTGGAAGTCCTGTTCGTTGCGCGAGTACTGCATCGCGATCAACCGCGCGATCACGTCGCGCTGGCCGAGCTTGTCGCCGGTGCGCAGCGTCAGGATCATCTGGTGGTATTCGGACGGGTTGCCGATACCGTAGATCGCCGACACGGTCGCGACGATCACCACGTCGCGGCGCTCCATCAGGCTCTTGGTCGCCGACAGCCGCATCTGCTCGATGTGCTCGTTGATCGACGAGTCCTTCTCGATGAACAGGTCGCGCTGCGGCACGTACGCTTCAGGCTGGTAATAGTCGTAGTACGAGACGAAGTATTCGACCGCGTTGCGCGGGAAGAACTCGCGGAACTCCGCGTAGAGCTGCGCCGCCAGCGTCTTGTTCGGCGCGAACACGATCGCCGGGCGGCCGAGCCGCGCGATCGTGTTGGCCATCGTGAAGGTCTTGCCCGAACCGGTCACGCCGAGCAGCGTCTGGAAGGCGAGGCCGTCGCCGACGCCTTCGACGAGCGTGTCGATCGCGGTCGGCTGGTCGCCTGCGGGCGGATACGGTTGGTACAGCTGGAACGGTGACCCTTCGAAGGTCACGAATTTCGATTCGTCGAGCGCGTCGCCGACTTCGGCGTGATGTTCGGACATGGAGTGCGGCCGGAGCGAGGGCAAAAAAACTATTCTAGCGCTTCACGGCGTTGCGAACCGCTGACGGCTCCTGACGCGCGAGCGCCGCCCGAAATCGCGATTCGCCGCGCAATCACCGCCCCCGCCAGCGTGAATTCGCTACAATATCAGGCTGCTGTGCTTTCCGGCGCCGTGCCTGTTGGCGCGCGGTCCGCTGCGCCCGCCCCGCCGGCTGAAAGCCTGACCCTCTTTTCACTACTGCCGAATCATCATGTCGCTCTTCTCCGCTGTCCAGCTTGCTCCCCGCGACCCGATCCTGGGCCTGAACGAAGCCTTCAACGCCGATGCGCGTCCGACCAAGGTCAACCTCGGCGTCGGCGTGTACACGAACGAAGAAGGCAAGATTCCGCTGCTGCGCGCGGTTCGCGAAGCGGAGAAGGTGCGTGTCGACGCCGGCCTGCCGCGCGGCTACCTGCCGATCGACGGGATCGCCGCCTACGATGCGGCCGTGCAGAAGCTGCTGCTCGGCAACGATTCGCCGCTGATCGCCGCGGGCCGCGTGGTTACGGCGCAAGCGCTGGGCGGCACGGGCGCGCTGAAGATCGGCGCGGATTTCCTGCGCACCGTGAACCCGAACGCGAAGGTCGCGATCAGCGACCCGAGCTGGGAAAACCACCGTGCGCTGTTCGAAGCCGCCGGCTTCGAAGTCGTCGCCTACCCGTACTACGACGCCGCCACCAACGGCGTGAACTTCGAAGGCATGCTGTCGGCGCTGAACAGCTATGCGGCAGGCACGATCGTCGTGCTGCACGCGTGCTGCCACAACCCGACCGGCGTGGACCTGACCGAAGCGCAATGGCAGCAGGTCGTCGACGTCGTCAAGGCGCGCAACCTCGTGCCGTTCCTCGACATCGCCTACCAGGGCTTCGGCGAGAACATCGAGGCCGATGCCGCTGCCGTGCGTCTGTTTGCCGCGGCCGACCTGAATGCATTCGTGTCGTCGTCGTTCTCGAAGTCGTTCTCGCTGTACGGCGAGCGCGTCGGCGCGCTGTCGATCATCACGTCGAGCAAGGACGAAGCAACGCGCGTGCTGTCGCAACTGAAGCGCGTGATCCGCACGAACTACTCGAACCCGCCGACCCATGGCGGCGCCGTCGTCGCGGCCGTGCTCGCGTCGCCGGAACTGCACGCTTCGTGGGTGCAGGAACTCGGCGAAATGCGCGACCGTATCCGCGCGATGCGCAACGGCCTCGTCGAGCGCCTGAAGGCGAGCGGCGTCGATCGCGACTTCAGCTTCATCAACGCGCAGCGCGGGATGTTCTCGTATTCGGGCCTGACCTCGGCGCAAGTCGATCGCCTGCGCGAAGAGTTCGGCATCTATGCAGTCGGCACGGGCCGGATCTGCGTTGCAGCACTGAACACGCGCAACCTCGACGTGGTCGCCAATGCAGTCGCGGCGGTCCTGAAGTAAGTCGGCGTCAGCGGGCGGCAGCCGTCACCGGCCCGCCCTGCCGAAACAAAAACGCGCTCCCCGGAGCGCGTTTTTTTATGCCGTTCTGCTTGCAGGCGACGTCTCCGCACGGACAGCGCGCATCGCGGCCGCCCGTGCCGGAAGCCGTTACTGCATGAACCAGCCGTGGCTGACGACGAACGACTGGCCGGTGAGCGCGGCGCTCGGGAATGCCGACAGGAACAGCACCGTCTGCGCAACGTCCTGCACCGTCGTGAACACGCCGTCGACCGTATTGCCGAGCATCACCTTCTTCACCACTTCCTCTTCGCTGATGCCGAGTTCCTTCGCCTGCTCCGGAATCTGCTTGTCGACCAGCGGCGTGCGCACGAAGCCCGGACACACGACGTGCGAGCGCACGTTGTGCTTCGCGCCTTCCTTCGCCAGCACGCGGGCCAGGCCGAGCAGACCGTGCTTGGCCGTCACGTACGCCGACTTCAGCGGCGACGCTTCGTGCGAGTGCACCGAACCCATGTAGATCACGACGCCGCCGCGATCGTCCTTGTACATGTGCTTGAGCGCGGCCTTGGTCGTCAGGAACGCGCCGTCGACGTGGATCGCCTGCATCTTCTTCCAGTCGGAGAACGCGTAGTTCTCGATCGGGTTGACGATCTGGATGCCCGCGTTCGACACGAGGATGTCGACCGAGCCGAACGCCTCGGCCACCTTGTCGATGCCGCTGTTCACGGCTTCCTCGTTGGTCACGTCCATCGCGACGCCGATCGCCTTGCCGCCTGCCTTGTTGATCTCGTCGGCAACCGCATTCGCGCCGTCCTGGTTCAGGTCGGCGATCGCGACGGCCGCGCCCGCCTTGGCGAGCTCGAGTGCGATTTCCTTGCCGATGCCGCTTGCGGCGCCCGTGACGACTGCGGTCTTGCCGCTCAGATCTGCTGCCATGTCCGTCTCCTTTGTTTATCGGATCGAAAAAGCGCGCCCCGCTGCATCCGCTTTCGTCACGCGATCGTGCAGGCGGGCCAGCCGCTATTGTGCACGATCGGCCCCGCCGTCCGCGCGCAAAACGTCTAAGCTTAAGGTCGGTTCCGAGTCGCGGGAGGTTTCCATGCAGTATCGACGACTAGGCCGCTCCGGCCTGCAGATCAGCGAGCTCTCGCTCGGCTCGTGGGTCACGTACGGCAATCAGGTCGACCAGCGGGTCGCACGCGAATGCCTCGCCGCGGCCCGCGACGCGGGCGTCAATTTCTTCGACAACGCCGAGGTCTATGCGGGCGGGAAATCCGAGGAAATCATGGGCCAGGCGCTCAAGTCGCTCGGCTGGCCGCGCGTCAGCTACCTCGTGTCCACGAAGTTCTTCTGGGGTCTTGCGGAAGCGCCGAACCAGTACCACACGCTGAACCGGAAATATCTGCTGAACGCGATCGACGGCTCGTTGCGCCGGCTTCAGCTCGACTATGTCGACCTCGTCTACTGCCACCGCCCCGATCCGAACACGCCGATCGAGGAAACCGTCTGGGCAATGAGCGACATGATCGTGCGCGGCAAGGCGCTGTACTGGGGCACGTCCGAATGGAGTGCCGACGAGATCCGCGCCGCATGCGAAACCGCCGAGCGGCATCATCTGCACAAGCCGGTCGTCGAGCAGCCGCAGTACAACCTGTTCCACCGTACCCGGGTCGAACAGGAATATGCGCGGCTCTACGACGACTACGGGCTGGGCCTGACGACCTGGAGCCCGCTGGCGTCGGGCCTGCTCACCGGTAAGTACCGCAACGGCGTACCGCCGGGCAGCCGTGCGCAACTGCAGGGCTACGACTGGCTCCGCGACCGGCTGACGGATCCAGCCAGCAACGATGTCGTCGAGCAGCTCGGCGAGATCGCGGCCGAACTCGGCTGCAGCACGGGACAGCTCGCGATCGCGTGGGTGCTCGCGAATCCGCACGTGAGTTCGGTCATTACCGGTGCGTCGCGGATCGAGCAGATCGGCGACAACATGCGCGCACTCGACGTCGCCGCCAGGCTGACACCGGAAGTCAAGAAACGCATCGAGGAGGCCGTCGGCAACGCATACGAGTAAGGCGACCCGCGGACACTCGCGTACAATACGCGGCCGCATCCGCGCCGGCCCGACAGCCGCGCTTGATCGTCCGTTTTCATCGATTCATCTTTCGTTCCAGGCAGCCAGCCATGCTCAGTTATCGTCACGGTTTTCACGCAGGCAACCACGCGGACGTGCTCAAGCACGCCGTCGTCGTCCAGCTGCTGCGCTACCTGAACAAGAAGGACAAGTCGTACTGGTACATCGATACGCACGCCGGCGCCGGCGTGTATTCGCTGCGCGACGGCTATGCCGCCAAGACGTCGGAATTCGACACCGGCATCGGCCCGCTGTGGAACGACAAGAACCTGCCCGAGGCGCTGGGCGATTACATCGACGAAGTCCGCGCACTGAACGACGACGGCGAGCTGCACTACTATCCGGGCTCCCCGTATCTCGCGTGGCGATCGATGCGTGAACAGGATCGCATGCGCCTGTTCGAAATGCACACGACCGAAATCGACGTGCTTCGTCACAACTTCCGCGATGCGGGGCGACGCGCGATGATCTTCGCCGGTGACGGTTTCGAAGGCGTCAAGGCGCTGCTGCCGCCGCCGCCGCGACGCGCGCTCGTGCTGATCGATCCGTCCTACGAGGACAAGAAGGACTACGCGCGAACCGTGACCTGTGTCACGGAATGTCTGAAGCGTTTCGCGACCGGTTGCTACGCGATCTGGTATCCGCAGGTCGCGCGTGTGGAGTCACAGCGTTTTCCGGAACAGCTCAAGCGTCTACAGCCGAACAACTGGCTGCACCTGACGTTGACGGTATCGAATCCGCCTGCAGACGGCCTGGGCCTGTATGGCAGCGGAATGTTCATCCTGAATCCGCCGTACACGCTCGCACAGAGCATGAATGAAGCGCTGCCCTATCTCGTGGAACGGTTGGGACAGGACAGCGGCGCCCGTTGCCAGATCGAGCAGCGCGGAAACTGAGCGAGCGCGCAGCCGTTACGGCTGCGGTCGCGGCGTGGGTTTCGGCTGGTTGGACGGCTGCAGGCCCCAGCCCGGGACATTGATATACGGCGCGACAAACAGCGGGACCGACGAATTCGGCGCCTGCCCGGCCGGCGTTCGCAAGCCTGCCGGTTCGACGATCGGCTCGGACGACAACGGAGCCGTTTGCAGCACCAGGCCACCCTTGCCATCCTGGATTCCACGTTGGGTATCGAGAATCAATGGCTTGGATGAGGTCGCGGCGCCGGCCGCAACGGCGTGGACGAGCACTGCCGCGCCCAGGACGAGACGCGCGCGGGAAACGTGACGCACATCGAGATGCAAGCGCATTGTCGGGTTCTTCCGGTTGAAAAGCAGGTCCATACCATAGCGCCACACCGGCGATTTCGCCAGATCCGACGCACAAAAAAACAAAGCCCCGTCAATACGGGGCTTGCTTTTCGCTCGGTGCCACACGGCACCTGACGGGCACTGCGATTACAGCGAGTAGCCGTTCGATTCGAGCGAACGGATGCGGTGCTCGAGCTGGACGACGTCCGACGACGTGGCGAGGTATGCCTCACGGCGCTCACGCTCTGCGGATTCGAACCAGTTGCTCAGCTTTTCGACGATGTAGGCGATCATGATGTTCTCCAAGGAAGGGGGGACCCCTGGCGAATCGAGATTCAGGGATTTCCCGTATAGGGTTATCCCGAATTATAGCGATGCCGCACCAAGATGCTAGTGAAATGCTTGCATGGGAACCATTCCAATTCGGAATGGATTATGAAGCATTAGCGCCAACTCATTGATTTTTATAGACATTGAATCGAGGCCCATTTCCGGCCTCGAGGGCACGCACTAATCTGGTTCACTGACCGGGTCGGCGAGACGCGCCAAAATCGGGCATTCTGGCCGCCCGTCACCGTGGCAGTGCGCAGCCAGATTGGCCAGCGTGTCGCGCATGTCGCTCAGCTCAGCGATGCGTTTGTCGAGTTCGGCCACGTGTTCGAGGGCGATCGACTTCACTTCGGCACTGGCCCGGGCTCGGTCTTGCCAGAGCATCAGCAGCTTGCGGATATCCTCGACGAGAAATCCGAGCCGCCGCGCCTGGCGGATGAAGCGCAGGATATGGATTTCGTCCGATCCGTAGATCCGGTACCCGGCGTCGCTACGCTTGCTCGGCGCGAGAAGGCCGACCTGTTCGTAGTACCGGATCATTTTCGCGCTGACTCCGGATTCGCGCGACGCGTCGCCGATATTCATTCCCGCCCTCTCTCGATCAAGCTATGGTTCAAACTCGAACGTCGACACCGATGCCGCCGCCGATGCTTCGATCGTATCAAATCGCGTCGTTTCGTTCCGGGCCGGGCGCTGGCGACAAGATCGACGGTAGTCCGGATGTATGGGGAACGGTATGCATTCGGGTACAGCTCGCGGCCAGTTCACCGCCCGCCGATGCCAGCGACCAGCCCACCGCCTCAGCACCTCACCATTTTCGGCGCCAGAAATGCAAAAACCCCCGCCTTTCGGGCGGGGGTTTCTGGCTTGAGGGAGCCTGACGATTACCTACTTTCACACGGGAATCCGCACTATCATCGGCGTAGAGTCGTTTCACGGTCCTGTTCGGGATGGGAAGGGGTGGGACCGACTCGCTATGGTCATCAGGCAAAGAGGGTTGTTGCG
>NZ_JSZN01000025.1:0-54860 GCF_000801975.1 Burkholderia sp. A9
TCGGTTGCGTGCATGGAAAACCGTCGGACTGTCGGGCCACCGCGTGACCGCGCACTTCGTCAGGGTTCAAGATGCCGTGAGGCTGCGAGTACGGACCTGCGATCGTTGACGAAGTCGTCCCGATGCCGTGGCGCGAACCGTCGCTCGGCGGATTCACGCGCAGCCTGGCGCGCACTCGTCGCGAAACTCGCAGAACAGTTTGCCGCGCGCGGCGAGGTGGTCGATCTGAGCCAGTGTCAGCGCGGCGATTCGCGATGCCGTCCTTTCCGAGATGCCCAGTTGTCGCGTGGCCTCGTCCCGGTTGGCGAGGAGCAACCACTTCGCAAGCATGAGATACGATCGATTGAATTCGGTGATCGCATCGGAAATATCGTGTAGTTCAGCCATGATTGGTTCTGAGTGGCCGGCGCGAACGCTTTGCCCGGACACGTTGGTTGGGCACCCGCCGGATCGTCGATGACACACTGTATGTCGCGAACGCGCCGACGGGCCGACAAAGCTCTGAACGGATCCGCCAGCACGTGTATCGGTGAGATCGCCGGCGTGCACTTGGTTTTGCATGGAACCGCCATCGCTGCATGCGAATCCGTTCAGTCGGCTTCCGCGAGATACGGCGACGTGAACACGCGCGGCGGGAACAACGGCACACCGCCTTGCGGCGTGAAGCTGTAACGGAGATAGACGGCCGCCGTCCACTCGCGATACTGATACGCGTTGCCGAACGATGCCGCCCCACCGACGACCAGCTGCGGGGCGACCTGGTATTCGCCGCGCGCGGCGAGCGCATAGGCAACGCCCGTCTTGCTGCGTGCCGGATACACGGCACCGGGGTCCAGCCCAACCGCTTGACTGGCGGCGGCGTTCGCTGCAGCTTGAGCCTGCATGCCAGGGTCGAGCGGGAAGTACAGCACCGCGTTCTGTCGGTAATGCTGCACGCCGAACGAACCGTTCAGATCATAGGAAAACGCACCCGTTCGTCCCGCATACTCGACCGGTATATTCAGGATCACGTATTGCTGAGGACTGAAATACCCGCCCTGGCCATACGTGAAATACGACTGGTTCTTGCTGAAGCGCATCCACGTCGCATTGACGCCCACCGTAAGCGTCCGGTCGGCGTCGCGCAACAGGCGCGTATAGGCGCCGCCGCTCCCCTTGCCGGCGACGTTGCGTTCTACGTGATGGCCGTCGTAGTAGTCGAACTCGCCCGCGACGTACGCGCCGCTGGTGCCGTCGTCCCAGCTCAGCGCGCCGCGTGCGCCGCTGCGCGTCACGCCGCCCCACTTGAGGCCGGCACTCGCATCGCGTGCGCCCGCGAACGAAAGCAGGCTGTCGGTCACCGCACGACGCGTGACGGCCAGTGAGTAGGCCGCCCGATCGGTTAGGGCACCGTTGTAGCGCACGCCACCAACCATATCCTGGTACGGGAATCCGACGGGCGTCGCGCCAATGTCGGCCTTCAATTGCTTGCCTTCGTAGCCCACGGAGAGACCGACGCCGCTCGCCGTTTGAGAACCCGGCGAGCCGCCGCCGGCCGCCGTCGCGAGCCCCGCGCCGAAACGCGCGAGGGTCGGCACATCGGTGCTCGCGTTGGCGCCGTCGAGCATGACGGGCGTGGCGGTCACGATAATGTGACCGTTGCCCGCCTTGATACGCCCTTCCAGTGGCGCCTCGATATCGGTGAGACCCGACAGCCCCGCTTCGCCCGTACGATTTCGGAACACGAGGCCGCCGGCCGCCGCGCTGGCCTGCTCGCGGTTCACCTGGGCAAGCTCCGACGCGACATCGAGCATCTGTCCGTTGGCGTCCGCGTCCGCACGCGGCTGCGGCGACCGGGCCGCGGTATCGCTGTTCGGATAGCCAGCCGGTGGTTGCGGGATATAGCGAGACGATACATCGGGCTGCCCGTATGACGATGCAAGAACGGACGATGGCGCAGCGGGGGCCTTCGGCCCGCCGCGCGACGGCCGGCTCGTCCTGGAGGCAGACGTGGACGCCGCTGGCAACCCGGTCGTCGCCGCGGCCCGCGACGCGGGCGACATCGGCCACGGCGTGGCGACGTAGCCGGCACAGTCGTCGTTCGAATCGGCCTGCGACACGCATTCCGTGGACGCCCCCGCCGGCGGTACGTAGGCGGCAGGCGCCCGGGGTCGATAGCGCCGCGCGGTCGCAGGCCCACCCGATTCGCCCGCGCCGCTGGCCTCCTGGCCGTAACCGCGGGGATCGCGCGCGACTGCCTGCAGCGGCATGGCGGCCGGCACCATGCGCGCTTCCGGCACGGCAGACGGTGTGACGTAGGTCGCGGGCGGCGCGGGAGGCATCGTATAGGGCACGGTGGGAGCAGAAGAAGACGGGGTGGGCCAGGAAGGCATGCCCGGCAGCGGCGGTACCGCGGCGCCGGCGCCGGCGCCGGAGCCGGGCGACGGACGCACGACATCGACGGCGGTCTTGCCTTCGAACGGATTGGTACCGGGCAGCGGGTTCGCGCCGATGCGCCGCATCGCGTCCTCCCAGCCGCGCGGAATGTTCGACCGCGCCGGCTTGCTGCTCGGGGGCGGCGTATTGGCGGCCAGCAGCGCACGCTGCAGATACTGCGCGGCGAGCGAAAGATTCCCCTCCTCGCGATACAGGCGGCCGGTCGCGGCAAGCAGCCCGGCGTCATCGGGCGCAATACGCAGCGCGGCGGCCGCGAACGCTTCACCGTCGCGCCATGCCTTCGCGCTGCTCGCCGCATAGATTGCCGCGACCAGCAATCCCGCATCGTCGGGTCGGCGAGCCAGCGCGACCCGATAGCATTTCAGCGCGTTCGGCGCGTCGCCGGCCGACATATACAGCCGCGCGAGCGCGGCCTGGAGCTCCGGACTGTCGGGCATCGCGGCCAGCCAGGGCGCGATGACGGCGTAGCCGCCGGCAAGGTCGCCACCCTGGCGTACCGCATCGGACTGGCGCACGACGATGTCGAGGTTCAGGCGATCGAAGTCGCCGCGCTGCGCCGGAGACAGCGGCATCGCGGCGAGCCGGCGCATCGCGTCGCCCAGCAGCGCATCGTCGCGGACGGCCAGCAGAATCCGCGCATATTGCAGCATCAAGCCGGCGTTGTCCGGTTCCCGGGCCAGCGCATGCTGCACGATCCGGAGCGCACGCGACATGTCGCCGGCTGCGGCATAGCCCGCCGACAGCTGCGCCGCGAGTGCCGGCACCGACTGACCGATTGCCTCTGCATCGTGCAGCACGCCGAGCGCCTGCGCGCGTCGGCCCTCGCGCACCATCCGTGTCGCAAGGGCAACCTGCTGGCCCACCCAGAGGCGGTGTTGCAACGTCGTCATCGCCGCTGTCCGTTGCGCGGGCGCGATGCGCTCGAGCCGCTGCAGCCCGATGCTCCAGTCTTGCGTCTGCTCGGCCAGCAGCGCACCGGCATAGAGTGCATCGGGCATGTCGGGCCGCTCGGCCAGCAATCCGTCCATCACGCTGCGTGCCGACGCGATCGCACCTTGCCGCACGTACACGCGTGCCAGATCCAGCCGCAGCCACGGATCGTCCGGGTTGCCCGCGAGCGCATCCTCGAACAGAGTGCGCGCCGCGCCCAGGTCACCGCGCGCTTCGGCCTGCCGTGCCTGCGCCGCCTCGGCCGTACGACGCAACCGGTCGAGGCCGCCGGCCTTCGATTGCTGCTCGGCGCTCAGTTGCGTCGCGAACTGCAACGCTTCGTCACCGCGCCCCTGCGCGGCCAGCGCGCCGACCAGGCCGCGTATCGCGTCCGGATTGTCGGACTGACGCCGCAGCGCCATCCGGTACGCCTGCTCGGCACCCCGCGCATCGCGATGCTCCAGCAGTGCGTCGCCGAGCAGCACCTGTGCCGTAACGTTCGACGGGTCGGCAAGAATCGCGCGCTCGAACAGCGCTTTCGCTTGCACGAAGTCACCGTTGCTTTGCGCACCGAGCGCCCCGCTCGTGTAGGACCAGTATGTCGCACTGTCGAGCGCCGAGCGCCAGCGCGCCGCATTCCCGCCTCGCGACGCGCGCTCCAGATCGCTGCGTGCCTGCGCGAAGCGCTCCTGCTTCAGTTCGACGATACCGCGACCGCCCAGCGCGTCGCTGTCGTTCGGCGACGTGTCGAGCACGGCATCGAAGCGGGCCCGCGCGGCATCGAGCTCGCCGCGCTCGAGTGCCGCGAAGCCATCCCCGATCGCGCGGCCGCGCGCTTCGTTCGACGCACCTCGCTGATCGCCCTCGCGCCCGGTTTGATCCTGTCTCACCATGCTGTCGTAGCGTGCCTTGACCGGCGGATCGTCAGGCACCACCTTCAGGTAGGCAAGATAGCGCGCCTGATCCGACGGCCTTGCCGCGAGCCAGAGCAGCGCCTGGCGCCAGCTCTGGCGCGCCGCTTTCCCGACGTTCCCGTCGGCGGACAACTGCTCGAGCCGCGCGACACCGTCGCGTCGCGTCGCGTCGCGATAGGTCAGGTGTTGCGCATACGCGAGTGCATAGCGCGGATCGTCGGGGTTGTCCCGCGCGAGACGTTCCAGGCCGCGCCGCGCTTCGCTCCATCCGCTCGGCGTGGCCGCGAGTGCCTGGAAGTACTCGAGCTGCAGCGCCGGCGAGGACGGCGCGCCTTGCAGCGCACGCTGATACTGTTGCGCAGCCAGGGTGCTCTGTCCGGTTTGCGCGAGGCGACGGGCGTCAGTGAGCTCGCCGCCCCGCACGCTCGTGTCGCCCAGGCGTTCGCCAAGCTCGTCGGTTCGCGCAAAGCCGGGGGCGACACGGCGCAACCGTTCCAGGTAGCCGCGCGCGCCGTCGACATCGTGGCGATCTGCAAGCACCATGCCCATGCCGAACAGCGCATCGGGCTGATCCGGATCGACGCCCAGCACCTTCTTCCAGGCCTGTGCCTCGAGGTCGCCTCGACCGTGCGCCCGCCAGTATCGGCCCTGATCGACGAGTACTTTCAGCGGGTCATTGCTGGCGGCAACCGCGTGCGGCAGTACAAGCGCGAACAACAGACTCGCGACACCGCCCGCGCGAGCGCCTCGTCCGCGTAACCGTCGGTCGCGCATGTCACTCCTTCAGCCGGCGCGCCGCACGCGCACGCAGCAAACGATAAAAGAGCGCCGCCGCAGCGATCGCGGCCAGCACGCTGAACAGCGCAAGCAGCAGCGGACGGGCCGACAGGACCCAGCGCAAGTAGGTGATCGGCGGCAGCGCACCGACGTGGTACGACGTTCTGTCCGACGCCACCGTGACGGTGCGATCGCGAATCACCACCATCGCGCCCTGGATCGCCGTGAGGAGGTCGTCGTCGAGCAGTGCGCGGCCGAGCACGTCGTCCGCATGCCCGGTCGCGCTGATCAACGCGACGGCGCTGCGTGTCTTGCGCAACGGCGACTCGAAGCCGGCAATCAGCGCGCTCGTGCCGTCCGAGACGATCGAGAGGCCGGCACGCACGCGTTCGCGCTCGGCGCCAGGCGAGTGCGCTACTTCGCCGCGGCCGAAGACGTCGCCGCCATGATCCGCGGCGAATGGCATGCGCGCTGCCCAGCGGGTCAGCAGAGGCTGTGTGTCCGGTGCACCGAGAATCAACAGGTCCTTGGACGCGAGCGCGCCGACGCCGCCGGCATCCGTCACCGTCACGCCGCTGACCGGATAACCCGTCGACGCGCCCATACGGCCCATTGCGAGCAGGTACAGCCCGTAGACATCCGGGGTCGGCTCGGCCGGAAGCACGACGGCCGTGTCCGACAGGTCGGCCATCCGCGTGAACGGGAAGCCGCTGTTTGCGAACGCGGCGAGGTCGGGCAGCGCCTTGTAATGCGGAAACGACGACACGTCGATCGTCGAGTCCGGGTCGATCGAACCCTCGACGTTCTGCAGCAGCCGCCCCGTGCATTTGCCCATATCCGGGATGTCATAGAAGAAGTGCAGCTTCAATTGCGTACGCGGCGTGAGCAGCGGCGGCGGTACGTGCAGCGTCGTGCGCTCGATGCCGCTGCCGACGAATGGCAGGTAGCGACTCAGGTTCCAGCGGGATCTATCCGCTGCCGGGATCGGCAGCGCCTTCACGAACGTGTCGCCGACACTCAGGTTGAGCGACGAACGGTCTGCGCGCAGAGTCGGCGTGTATCGATAACGCAGGCCGATCGGCGCGCCGCCCGTATCCCATGTGAACAGATCGGGGGCTACGCGCAGGTCGATCCGAACGGCGCCCGCATCGTACCCGGACACGGTGAGCGCGCGTTCCTCGGCCAGTTCGCCGATCCGCACCGGGCGGGTCGACGACAGCCAGTTCGGCGCGTCGTACGGCACGCGCGGCGCGACGTTCGCGAGTCGGCTCACCGCGGCGCGCGTGCCCGCAAGCGTCTTGCTGCCGAGCGCGAGCGCAAGCGCGGCCGCCTTCACTTCGCCCGGCGTTCGACCGAGCACCAGCAATAGCTGACCATGGGCAGGCGCCCGCCGCTCGGCGAGCGCCAGCATCGGTCCATCGATGGCCGGCACCGTCACGCCGTCCAGACGATCGTCGGCCGTCGCAAACACGACTGCATTGCCCGATTCGGGCAAGCCGCCTGGCCGGGCCGGGAACTGCGCGCCGCGATACGAGGCCAGCGCGCCGAACCACGAGGCGACGATGCCCGCCGCCTCCAGCGTCTCACGCGACGATCGCGCGGCGAATACGAACGGCAGCTCGAGCCGCCGTACGTCCCGCGAATCGAAGAACGGCGCGGGCAGGACGCCCAGCTCGGGCCGGCCGGGCAGCGCCGCATAGGTCAGGTCGAGCCGGCTCGCGTTGCTCACCGTCGACCAGAGCGAGGAGCTGGCAGGGTTCTCGCAGCCGTTCGTGTAATGACCGATCAGCTGAACATTCAGATGGTTGTATTCGGTGACGAAACGCGGATCGATCGACACGTCGCGCGCAACCGTCATCCCGGCTTGAGCGGCCGGCAACGGCAACGTCGCCGCCACTTCGCCGTTGACGAGCACCTTGAGCTGCGACAGATCCTGCAGCAGCGCGGGCGAGTAGCTGTAGACCAGATGCAGCGTCGCGCCCGTGACGACCTCGTCGCGACGCACCGAGAACGCGACGCCGTTCTGGCCGTCCGTGCCCCGCAACTGCAGGGGATCCCGCGCCCCAAGATCCGCGAACGTCAATGCCTGGCGTCGGCCGCCGGGCACGAGCGTGCCGGGGTCGGCCGTGGTCGGCAGCACGCCGAAGCGGCGGCGCTCGGCGTCGGCCGCCGGAACCGGCTCCGCGAGCAGCGGCGGTCGCGCCGTGGCAGGCCCGACGGGTACGGCCGGCGACGGCGGAGCCGCATCGCCCGACGACATCGCGCCATCCGCCGCTCGCGTCGCGCCGGGCGGCTCCATCACCGTGGCCGATGCCCCGTTGCCCGACGCGATGCCGGCCGCCATCGCCCAGAGCAGGATCGACAGCATCTTGCGCGGCAAGCGCGCGTACCCGCCGACAGGAACAGGGACCGCGGTGACCGCACCCCGCGAAATGCACGCCATGCGGCGCGTGCTGCCGCGCTGTCGCGACACCCACGTCATTCTGTCTGCCCTCACGTTATTGTTCTGTCGTTGTTTCGATCGCCGCGCCGGTGCGTGCGCATATCCGCGTACAGGCGCGCGGTCACGCGAAGCAGACCATGCACGCCGACCTTCGCAAGATGCAGGAACGCACGTGGCGGCGAATCGGACCGGCGGCCGTCCGTCCAGTCGACCCAAGCGTCCGCGCGGGCAAACGTCGAACTGACAAGATCGAACTCCTGCTGTTGCGACAGGCTCTCGAACCGGATGCCGACACGTCCCGGTTCGACATATTCGATCGTCCCGGGAAAGGCATATCCGTCGACGCCGCGAAACAGCGACACCGTCACCGCTTCGCCGCCCGCAATGCGGGCATCGCCGGGGACCGCCACGCCGACGCCACCCTCCGAGTAGTCATGTGTTTCGCATGCCAGGGTCCGGCCGTTGGCGAAGCGCAGCATGACCGGAATCCGCGCCGTGACGCGATGAGAAACGCGGACCTGCCGACGTTCGTTCGCCGCCGCGACGGCCAGGCCCAGAATCAGGATGTTGTAGGCCGTCCACGCCAGGTTGAACGCCATGGTCTGGACTTCACCGCCGCCATGACGGTTGAGCGAGAGATGCACGACGCCCATCGCGAGCCCCAGCACATTCAGGATCACCAGGCTCAGGTACGGTTTCGAAACGGCCCAATCGAAGTAGCCCCGATCGATTCGCCCGCCCTTGGCCGTCACATTGAACTTGCCCAGCCGGGGATTGATCAGCGCGAGCAACGTCGGCAAAGCGATGTAAGAGGCCAGGACCGCCTCGTAGACTTCGGCCCAGAACGAATGCCGGAACCGGCTTTGCATCCGAGAGTTCGTCACGTTCGCATGGACGACATGGGGCAGCGCATAGAGCGCAAGCATCGTCGCGGAAGCATGGATCACGTGTGCGTCGAACAACAGGAACGACAGCGGTGCAGTCAGGAACACGAGCCGCGGGATTCCGTAAAAGAAATGCATCATCGCGTTCAGGTAGCACAGCCGCTGGCCCAACGTCAGTCCGCGCCCGAACAACGGGTTGTCGATGCGGAATATCTGCGTCATGCCGCGCGCCCAGCGGATTCGCTGGCCGATGTGTCCGGTCAGGCTCTCGGTGGCCAGCCCCGCCGCCTGCGGGATCGCAAGATAAGCGGTCGTATAGCCGCGGCGATGCAGCTTGAGCGCGGTGTGCGCGTCCTCGGTCACGGTCTCCGTCGCGATGCCGCCGATCTCTTCCACCATCGAGCGGCGCAGCAGCGCACACGACCCGCAGAAAAACGTCGCGTTCCAAAGATCGTTTCCGTCCTGCACCAGGCCGTAGAACAGTTCGCCTTCGTTCGGCACCTCCCTGAAAATGCCGAGGTTGCGCTCGAACGGGTCCGCCGAAAAGAAGTGATGTGGCGTCTGAAGCATTGACAGCTTCGGATCCCGAATGAACCAGCCGAGACCGATCTGCAGGAACGAGCGCGTCGGCACATGATCGCAGTCGAATATCGCGACGTATTCCCCGTCGGTGATCTTCAACGCTTCGTTGAGGTTGCCCGCCTTTGCGTGGCGATTGTGATCGCGTGTCGTCCAGCGTACGCCGACGGACTCGCAGAATGCCCGGAATTCCGGACGACGCCCGTCGTCCAGCACGTGGATCGACAATTTGTCGGCCGGGTAGTCCAGCGCGAGCGCCGCATAGATGGTCGGCTTGACGACGCTCAATGGTTCGTTATACGTCGGAATGAGCACGTCGACACTCGGCCAGTGCACGCGCGACACGGGCAACGGCAGCGGCTTGCGCCCGAGCGGCCACGCGGTCTGGAAGTAGCCGAGGAGCAGCACCGCGGCCGCATAGACTTCGGCCGCCGCGAGCAGCGCGCCCCACACCGCTTCAAGCGGATGCGACCACACCAGGGTATCGGACAGTCTCCAGTACATGTACCGGCCGGTGGCCGCCACGGACAACACGATCATGACGAGCGTCGCATAGCGTCCGTCCAGACGCCGGAACACCAGGGAACACGCGATGCAGCAGGTCGCGAATACGAGTTGCCCGACGTTGTCGAGCGGCACGGTACACACGACGTACAGCGCCAGAAGTGTGCATGCCGCCACCGGCAGAACGACGAACCAGTTGCGCCCGGGCAACGCATCGACGAACCGATCAACCGCCGAGGGTCGCGCGGCATCCCCGCGGGCCCTCAAGCGGCGCTCCGCGCGGTGTCACGCCGATCGAGTGCGCGCTCGAGCCACGCGCCGCACGCGTTCAGATCGGCAGCAGCCTGCGAACGCGGGTCGTAGCGATTCACGGTCATCCGGCATGCGAGCGATTCCGCGACGCCTTCATCTGCGTGAATCACGCCACCGAACCGTGTCGTGCCGAGACTGTCGCGCAACACGCGCAGCACATCGCGGCCCAGTTCGCGGGACTGATCGACCTGATTGACCACATAGCCGTCGCCCGCGAAATCCGCGCGGGTCGCAGCATAGGCGTCGAGCATCCGCCGCATCTGCGGGATCGACGCGTACGAGGCCGCATCGGCGAGCACGACATTGAGCACGAAATGCGCGGCCGTCAGCGCGGCGCGCATGTACACCGACGTGCCCGGCGGCGTATCGACGATCACGATGTCGTCGTCGCCGAGCCCGCGCGCCGCGAGCCCGTGCGCGAGCCAGGACGGATCGCGGTCCAGCACTCGCTCGAAGCGGCGCTGATCCGTTTCGCTTACCACGCCGAACGGCAATACCGTGATCCCTTCCACGACTGCGGCCGGCCACGCCAGTCCGTCGAGCCCGGCGTGGGCTAGCCCCTCGGTCATTTCGAGCGGTACGCCGAAATGCAGCTTCAGCGCATTCTGCGGATCGAGATCCACCACGCTCACGCGCCGCCGTTGCGACGCCGCCATCACGGCCGCGAGGTTCGCCGCCAGCGTCGTCTTTCCGACGCCCCCCTTTGCCGAAGCGATCGTGACGATCTTCATGACCGGCCCATCCACGGCGACGGCTTCGTCGGCCCCTCTCCCGCCGCCTCGGTCCGCAGCCGCTCGAACAACCGAACCAGCGGCGCCGACGGACCCTGCACGCCCGTACCGTCAGGTGCCGCCCGCCTGCCGACCAGCTTTTTCAGCGAACCGGGCGGTTGATCTCGCCTGTCGGCGTCCGGCGCGGACACCGCACGCGTGTCGGTCATCTCGATACTGCGCAGGCCCAGCCCGTTGTCCGGCGGCCTCTGGTCCGGCTGCCCGTGCGGCTCGTTCGCGCGCAACTCGACACGGCCGAGCAGCGGCCAACGCGCGCGCGCCGCTTCTGCATCCGCTTCGGCACGTACTTCCTGATAGCGTCCGGCGTCACCGCCAAAGCGCTTGAACAACGATTCGATATCCCGTGAGGTCGACATAGCTTGCTCATTTGTTATCGCGAAAATGCCGGTCTACCGGGTCGCTCTGTTCTTTGCGCGCGCAACGCGCAGTTCGATCCGCGAGTCGTCCGACGGCGCAACGTCCTGCACCACGCGCAAGCCGGTCGCACCGACGCTATCGAACCAGCGCTGATAAGCGCCTTGCAGGAAGGCAGAGGACCATCCGAGATGACCGTCGCCGAGCGCGCGCAACGGCGCGGCGAAATGGACGATGCGCAGGAATTCGTGTTCGTCGGACAGTTCGGCGTAACCCCACTGCACGTCGCGCCAACGAGCATTCAATGCATCCGCGAGATCGTCTGTCGACTCGCAAGGGCCGAGCGGATGTGCGGCCGCGAAGCGCATGCCGACGCGCGACATCAATTGCCTCAACTCGTCTCGATCGAGCTGATCGGTGAATTCGCCTGCCAGTGCCTCCAGGAATCCGCGCCATTGATGCGACACCTGACGCTCAAGAAGATGCTCCAGAATTCCCTGCATGGACGACGTATTCCCGGTGAAAAACAATGATCGACGTGCCCGCATCGTGTGCTTCTCGTGCGGGCATCGTGGCAACGGCGATTTTGCGCATCGTATCGAATCCGGTCAGACGAATGGGACGCAATATCTAGCCGAAAAACGCCAAACTGGCAGACGTAACCGACAGTGCGAGCCCGCAACCTGATATCAGACAGTATTCGCGCGCAACGTGACGCATGAAACAATCGAAATGTCGCCGGATCAGGCCCGGCCGGGGGACGCCTCGGCGCGGAATTCGCAGAACAGTTCGCGGCGCTCGGCGAGCATCTCGATCTGTGCCGGCGTCAATGCCGCGACGAGCGATGCCGTCTCGTCCGACATGCCCAGTTGTTGTTTCGCTGCTGCGCGATCCACTCGCAGCAAGCGCTGTGCAAGCGTCAGGTATGAACGGTTGAATTCCGCAATCGCGTCGAAGATATCGTCCTGTTCGGGCATGGTCGTTCCTGTTTTGGGACGGCATTTGCATTCAACCGGCCGCAGGGCGCGTATTTGCAACGCCCGGAGATTTCGACCACGCACTTTACGTGTCGGGCACCTCGATGGGCGGACAAATCCTAGAAGTAATCCGCCAGATCGTCGGATTCTTATATTCCCGTTCGCGAAAACGCGGTAATTGGGCATACCTGTCCGGCCGTATTGCCAAAAACGGCGCGAGAAGACATCGATGTTCTGCTATGCAGCCCGCATCACGCGCTCGCGCCAGAAATCGCCGCGAGCGCCGAAAATCCTGCTGCACCATCCGGTGCCGCCCCAGCACACCGGAAACCCGTACGCATGTCCCGGCCATCGGCCTTCGCGCCACACGGGTTCCGCGGGAGGATCAGTACATGGAAGCCTGACACCGGCCCCGCCCGGGCGCTGCCGTTGTTCGGATATCGTCAGGATGTCTACGGTCAAATGCATCACGGTGGCTCCACTATCACCCTTCTCTTTGGCAATCGCGTTTCAACGCAAAACAATATCTCGTTCGACTCTTATTCTTTCTTCGCGTATAGCGGGACCGTGACACGCTTCCGTCCATGCATGCGGGAAATGTGACTGCCACCCGCCGCGGGCCACCGTCGCAATCGGCGGCCATGCCGCCGATCAGGGTTGCGATTTCACCGGCGGGGGTTGCGACGAAACGGCGCCGGCCTTGCCGACTAAGGCTGCGATCGGCGGCCGACCAGCGCTTCGATCTCACTTGGTGTCAGCGCGATGATCTGTAACGCGATCTGGTTCGAGATGCCCAACTCGCGTGCCGCCACCTCGCAATCGATCTTCAACATCTGCTGCATCAGTTCGAGATAAGCAGGATCGACTGCTCCCAACGCCCGGCAAATATCATCCTGTTCCATCGTCCCTCTCTCCCGATCACACGCCCGTGAACTCAAAGTATCGGCATACGCACGCATTCGCAAAATTCATTCGGATTCCGGGCTTTCCGCGTCACACCGTATACCAACCGAGCGATCGCCTGCCGACAAACGACAGCCATAATCCGCTATATAACGCCGAACCGGCCACATGCACACCGTTTCAAAATAATTCTTGCTGCAATGCGCGGTCTTGCAATCAACCTGTCGGATTCGCCCAAGATTCAGTCGCCGCTTCATTCCCGAATACACCTAGGATTTCCCGAATTGCACGCACGCGACCCTGCAATTGCGTCCTGTGCAACGTCGAATATTTTGTAGCGCCCGGACACCGACATCGGACATCGACGTTGTCCGCTTTTCATTCCGAACCCATGGAATTACCACTATGTTGAACGTGACGAAAGCCGTCTTTCCGGTCGCCGGCCTGGGCACCCGATTCCTGCCGGCCACCAAGGCGAGCCCCAAGGAAATGTTGCCGGTCGTGGACAAACCATTGATCCAGTATGCGGTCGAGGAAGCGATCGAAGCGGGCATCACGGAGATGATCTTCGTGACCGGCCGCAGCAAGCGCGCGATCGAGGATCACTTCGACAAGTCATATGAGATCGAGGCAGAGCTCGAAGCACGCGGCAAGGACAAGCTGCTCTCCCTGGTGCGCAGCATCAAGCCGAGCCATGTCGACTGCTTTTACGTGCGCCAGGCCGAAGCGCTCGGTCTGGGGCACGCCGTCCTGTGCGCGGAGAAACTCGTCGGCGACAATCCGTTCGCCGTGATTCTCGCCGACGACCTGCTCGATGGTCCGAAGCCGGTGCTACGCCAGATGATCGACGTCTTCGACCACTACCATGCGTCGGTCATCGGGGTCGAGGAGATCGCCCCTGAAGATTCAAAATCCTATGGCGTGATCGACGGCAAGCGCTGGGAAGACGATCTCTTCAAGCTGTCCGGCATCGTCGAGAAGCCCGAACCGGCGAATGCGCCGTCGAATTTCGGCGTGGTCGGCCGCTATGTGCTGAAGCCGAAGATCTTCGAGCATCTTCGCGGGCTCAAGCCCGGCGCGGGCGGCGAATTGCAACTGACCGACGCGATCCAGTCGCTGCTCACCGATGAACAGGTGCTGGCGTACCGCTACGACGGCACACGCTTCGATTGCGGCAGCAAGCTCGGGTACCTGAAAGCGTCGGTCGAGTTCGCGCTGCGGCATCCCGAAGTTGCGGCCGATTTCGAGCGGTATCTGCTCGCACGCATGTCGGAACAGCTCGTCGTCTGACGCCAATCGTGCGCTGCGGTGGCGCGCGGCGCGCCGTGTGGCTGGTTTTTCACGCCACGTGCGATCGAATACCTCCGTGTCGTCCAGCGAGGGCCGTAAATGTGGCTCGCCATCGGCAACCTCGGTGACGCGGCGCTGACGCTGCCGCTCGCCGCCGTCTGTTTCATGTGGCTCACGCGCTCGCTGTACGGCTGGCGTATAGCGCTGTGGTGGATCATGCTGCTCGCCGCCGCGATGTTCATCGTCGGACTGACGAAGATTCTTTATGCCGGATGCGGGTCGCCGATCCAGTCGATGAACTTCCGCGCGATCAGCGGGCATACGATGCTTGCCGCGACTGTCTGGCCGATGGCGTGTCTGGTGATGCTGCACGACGGGTGGAACGTTCGCCCCGGCCCCGCGCTGTTGCCGGGGCTCGCCCTCTCCGCGACGATCGGCTTTGCACGCGTACGCGAGGATGCGCATACCGCGTCGGAGGTGATCGCGGGCTGGATGCTCGGTGTGCTCGTTACCACCTTGTTGCTGAAACGGTGGACGGACGCACCGATCCTGCCGCCAGCGCTACGCCCGCTCGCACAGGCTTCAGTGCTTGCCGTATCGGCCATCGCCTACGGGTATCACGCACCGATTCAGACGGCTATCGAGATGGTTTCGCCAGCGCTCTGCGCCAGATTCATCTAGAATCCGGCGCCCTCCTCTTATCAAAACTCACTGGAAATCCATCATCGATTTTCACGTCCCGATTTCACGAGGCGGCTGCCGGCTCCGATGCGATCTCAGCCTGCGGCATTGCACGCGATTGACGGGACGATTGCAACGCATACGCCATCGGCAGACCGAATAGCAGAACCCATCGCACTACGTAATACACGATCACATTCGAATCGAACAGGAAAAATAGAAACGGTATCGGCCAAATCACTGCCCGAAGAGGCAACCATCTTTCCGCCTTCCGCCCGATCCTGTTGTGCAGCACCAGGAGCATGGCAGGAATGACGAATGACAACATGTAACCAACAATGCCGAAATTGACGAGAAATTCACCAGGCATCCCGAACAGGAGGGTCGTCTTTTCCATTGTCGTCCGCTCGACATTGCGCACGATGTCACTCTTCTCCTTCGCGAAAGTGTCTGGCCGGTCGCCCCACAGCGCACTCGGCACGACCGATGCGACCGCGCCGACGAAGCTTCGCCCCATCGCGAGTTCAAAGGACGGCTTTTCTACCGTATCGATCGCCAGAATCTGCACGTCGAATCGAGAGAGGTCCCGAAAGAAAAAGGAACTCAAAGGCCCCATGCTGAGCTCCAACCCCCGCTGCTCCGCAAACCGTTGTGGCAGCTTTGCGAGGTCGGAATAGCCGAGACCCAACTTCAGCGGAATCAACAGGATACCGGTCAGCGCGACGGCGATGCCGAACAGGCGCGCCTTCCGCGGGTTAATCCTGTTCACGAACTCGTGGTAGATGAACAGCGCGAAGACGAGCACGAACACGATCCCTTGGCGACTCCCCGCCACCCCCGAAGACAGCCACCCCAATACTCCGAGCTGGACGAAAGCGATCGTCGTGATCAGCACATTTCTGCGTCGGCGAAGCATCAGGCACACGAAGACCCATAGAGGAGACGTATTGGCGAGAGCCTGAATCACACCGAGCCCGCGAAACGGATCGTAGTCCGTTCCATTGCTTTCCACACGCGTGTCGTAGAGCTGTGCGATGTGCGAATAGCCGCCAAGCTTGACGTACATGAACGCCAGCGCGCTGAGAGATAGGCATGCGAACAAGTACGCGAGGCCACCCACTCGCATGACCGGCCTGACCACCCGGAACCATGGGGCGAGTTCTCGACGGCGCGCAATCAACATCAACTGGACGACGAGGACACCCCCGATGCTGAGAAAGAACCATAGCATGACCGCGACGCTGTCTTGCGGCAGCAGTTTGAGGTAGATTTCGTCACCGGCGAGCAACTGCCAGAGCGGGAAAATACCGAAAAAAAACAGCAGGAATATCCGGAACCAGCGCACCGTCTGATTGACCGGTCGGATCGATGCGATCGCCAGCAGCAGCGTGCAGTTCAGAACCACGATGAACCCATGTGCACGCTCCGTATAAACGATCGCAAAGATGACGGTAGCCAGCAGGCCGATCATCAATGTGATGCCGACAGCCCACAGTCCGCTGCCGTGTTCACGTGCAATCATGTTCGCCCTCGTCGATTTCATTCTTTCCGTCCTCTTCGCAGCAATCGCTCTCACGTTCCGGATTGCTTCATCCCATCAAACACGCGAACTGCTCGCACCGATCGATCTATCGAAGACCGATCGTGTGGCACTGTTCAAATTCAACTCAAGCACCCGATGGCAAGCATATCCAACCCCAATTGCAGTCAGAGAGAGAAACGCGCATGACGCCACCGTGCCGACATGCACGCCACTGAGCGCAAGCAGCTTCGACGTCGCTGCCAGCACGAACGGGTGTGACAGATACAGCGAGTACGATGAATCACCCAGTGCCTTGGCAACATGGCCGACGAACGTACCGGATACGCGCCGGCTGAAGCGCTCGAGCCCCATGAAACCGGCCGACATGAACATGTAGGGCAGGCCGTACACCAGAACTCGGTTTTCCACGCTCGCGATGCCATCGAAGTACGCCAGCAGTGCGGCACCCAACGCCATTACAGCCACATCCACCACGACACTTCCTGAATACCGCTTCACGTACTGGAATGCAAAGATGCCCATCATGAACTCGAGGAGCAGCGGATGCGTAGCGAATTGCACGAACGGATTCCCAGTCGGAAACAGCCTCCCGGCCAACGGCAACGAGACGAGCAAGCCGCACACCATCGGCAACCGGATCTTGCGCGGAAATGACAACGTCGACGCAAAGATCAGATAGAACCAAAACTCATAGCTCAGCGTCCACCCCGTCTGTATCAGGAATTTCTCTCCGTTTGGTATCAACGTGAACGAATTGACAATCGACGTTACGCCGCCGCTACTGTTCACGAGCGCGTGGCTATACAGGTAGATCGCGAGCGCAACGGCGGACAACACCCAGTACAGTGGGATGATTCTCAACACACGCGCCTTCAGAAATTCGAATGCAGCAACACGTCGACCGTCGGTAACGTGACACATGATGAAACCGGAGATGATAAAAAATAGATCGACACCGGAACCGCCGAACTCCCAGCTCGCATTCGAACCTGAAAGCTGGCCTTGCTTGTGAATCACATGGCAAACGACCACTAGTACCGCTGCAACGGCTCGCAGATACTGAACTGAATACAGCATGTCAAATCCTCGTTATCCTGAACGTTATTCCATGGAGAGAGAACGTCATTGCTTCGCCTCTCACGGATGTCGCCGGCACCCTGAACGTTGGTGGATGAATCCGCTGCTCCGCCAGTCTCGAACTGGTATCCGAATTCAGACTTATCGTGGCCGATCTCGACGAATCCACCCCTTTCTTCGAACTATCCTGCTATTGTTTTCCGCTGCATCTTTCGATTAATGACACTTCGTTATCCAAGGTAATTTCCATGAACCGTCTCGTCCTACTTTTCGCGTACCTCGCTCTTTCCAGCACGTGCACATACGCCCAATCACCGCATTTTTTTATCGCCGGGCAATCTATGAGAGATATCCAGCCTGACGCGCCCCCCAGATTCGGGACGTATGGAAACAGCACCACATTTGGTTCATCGAGCAAGTTTTCATTAGCACGTGGTCTTGGCCGTGTGCTCGCCCGCAATAGCGAAAACGGTCCGAGCAGCATGTCCGGTCTAGGCAACTCACCCGGAGCCAATGCGATGTCGCGCCTGTCCGTCCTTAACGCTGCCAGCATCTATGGGCGGCACGACGGCAACCAATCAATGCTTGTTCCGTCTACGGCAGGCGCATTCGCCGTAACGGGCGTCACTACCACATACCTGCAGGGTGCGCGTACCAACATACAATCGAGATTGCCAGCATCCCGTTCGATCAGCCGAAACGTCAGCACCGCAATCGCACCAAACGCGAACGCCGCACTCAGGCAACACGCGTCAACCTTCGAGGTCTATCCGTATCCGACGTCGAATTCCGCCGTCACGGTTTATCCAATGCCGGGTGCCGTCAACTGAGAACCACCGCCGCACTCCCGAAATCCGATAACTCAGGTGGCAACCTCGGTACCAGGATCTACTGCAGGTCGCCACTTGCCCATCCGCTGTAGTAGTTGTATCGACTGCTGAAATCGTCACGGGTGATCGCCAATTCTCCCGCCGCATTCACGACGCTCCGGCCGTCGCGTTCGATCGAAAAAACCGGTACGCCCACGACACTTCCGACATCGACAAACGAAATTCCTGCGCGAAGCGGACGTCGCTCGATACTATCCGTCTGCCTTATTGCCAGCATTGCCGGACGTGTCAGAAACACCGTGACGAAAATGCGGTCGATCAGCCGCTCTTGTGGCATCTTCGGTGCAGCCAGCACATTTGACGCCACGAAACTTATTCCCGGATAGTTGACGGGCGTCGGGTGCAGTCGATAGAAGAAAAAAATTTCGTCGCGTACGATCGCAGGACGTGTCCCGCTCTTGAACCATTCGATGAAATAGCGCGACGCCTGCAGATACCCTTCATGATTCAGAATCGGCCCGAACCGTTTGTCGTAGACAACCTCGGTTCTCGCGGCACCAACGGGCGCAACGTAGGTCGATTCGGCCCAATCGTTCCACGTCACGATCTGAACCCAAGTCGCATTCGACTCGATCGCTGCGCGCCACTCTCGAGCCATTCCTGCAAATCCATGTGATTCAAACGCTCGATAGTTCGTACCCTCTGGCCTGCCTCGATAGTAGGGTGTGACAGGCGCCATGAAGCGCTTTCCGCTTACTCCCAGCGCTGCGGCCAACGTCCGCGTCGAGCGATCGATCAGCGCCGGATCGCCTGCCGCCCCGAAATAGAAGAAGCCTTCCGCCGGCCCGAGCCGTCGAACGATTTCTGCTGCCTCATTGGCACTAATCTCGCGCTCACCGGTACTCGGAACGAAATGCGGGATGAAATAGACACCAAGCGCTCTTGCGGTCTCGATCATTGACCGGCACCTCTCACCGTACTTTCCGCCAAGCGCATACGATGACACCACAGGTCTGCCGTCGATTTTCCACTGCGCACGGAGTTCCCGAACAGTAGAGACGATGTCCTCGAGTTCATCCTGTGCCTTGCCGTCTGCGGATACGAACAACTTGAACCGCCCATCGAATCTTTCTGCGGCCGCATAAATCGTCAGAGCTCTCGCCTTGTAGTACGGCTCCGACGCGTTCCATCCGCCGCAATTCAACGCGAATCCGTCGATTCCCGCGCTCAATGCATCGCGGATTTCACTCTCGTATTGATCGATGGTTGCATCTTTACCACCCCTTGGCCATGCCAGCATGTAATGCGCAAAGACTCGGCGGCCGACCGCCTCCGACACTGCGCTGAACGGCACTGCATGACACGAGGCCGGAATGCCGAGTCCGGCAACGACACTTGCCTTGATGAAAGATCGCCGCTTCATTCAATCTTGCCTCATTCTCGATTCAAAAGGCCGATCGTCATGCCGTGACGGATCGTTCGCCGACTCGGATCAACAGAAATGCCGATGATAGGAGGATGGCAAATGAGGCGATGCCGACGCCGCTGACCGCGCCCCCGACACCCATTTTCCACCCGAGTAACGAAACGGCACCCAACGTGACGATAACCTCCATCGAAGACATCTTGACGAAGGCCGTCTTGCTGCATGCATACAAATACAGCGATACGATCCTGCAGAGTAAAACCAGCAATGCACCCGACAGTACCGCAAACAGAAATCCCCATTGCGCCGTTTCGCTCCCGAGAGAACTGGTCGGGAAGAGTTTCACCTTCAACAATCCGTAGGATGCCGCAATCAGAATCGCGATCGATACGATCGCACACAGCGCCAGCCTTCGGCGGACGGCGTTCTCACGGAACGCTTCGGCGACCACAATCCAGCTTCCGTGCATCGCCAGCGACAGCGACTGGCCAAAATTGAATGCAAGATTATTGATGCTCTTGACGGCGCGATATAGGGCCGCGCCAGCCGGCCCGACCAGCACCGATACGATCAAAACATCAACATGCTTCGCGCCCGAAAAGATGGCGTTCGCATACCAGCTACTCAGCACCTCGTCACGTGCATGAGAAAAGAAATGGCGATACCAACCGAATATGCCACGGTTGTCCTCAGCACGTTGTGGTTCAACTTGTCCGGCGACGCTCCTCCGAAACCATAGATAGCATCCGAGCAGCATCGCGCCGTAAGCAGCCTCGATCAGCAACAGGAAGTCGGGAAGCAACGGCCTCCAGTCGCGGATTTCGATCAACAAGATCACCACGGATACCCGCGACAGGGCAGAGACCGTCGAAACGACGCAGACCACGATGCTCTTTCTGAATATCCGGAAAAATCCGAGCGAGAAATGCGACAGGCCATAACACGCAGGCGCCAGGACGAGCATAACCGGCCAATGCGGAATGATGATAGTGTCTGATCGACCCAATACCCAGCACGCAATGCAGAACAGCATCGTCGATGCCGTTGCGCTGATCGCGTCCAGCCGAATGAGGCTCGCGAATCGCGCGCGGATTCGTTCGATGGTGTAAATTCGCGACGAGCCGAAATTGAACGCATCGATCGCCACATACAGCAGCGCGAGAAGTGCGTACGATCTTCCCAGCAGCACTGGATCGAGATGGTGCAGCGCGAGCGTCACCGCGACGAAATTCCCGAGTGCGGGCAACCCCGCGCTCGCCGTAACATAGATGAACTCGCGATTCACCGCACGCATTGCTTCACCAGGTAGTTGCAGTATTCGTCGTAACTCGTCTGCAGAGCAGTGTACGAAAATGCCGATGCAAGTGCGCTTTGTCTAATGCTCATTTCGAATAGCCACCCCCGGTTGCGTGCAAGCCCACCAATCCGGCGGACGAGTTCGTCGACGGATCCGGGCTCGAACATGTCCTCTGCAGGAAGCACTTCCGGAATGCCACCTACCGTAGTTGCCAATGCCGGCGTACCGGACGCCATTGCTTCGAGCATCGCCCGCGGCAATCCCTCCTGGAACGACGGCAGCACGAAAAGATCCTGTTGGCTGACAATTTCACGAACCGTATCCGACGACACCTGACCGCTGAAGTGCACGATATCGCCGATCGCCAAGGAATCGGCCAGTTCCTCGAACCGTGCGCGGAGTGGGCCGTCACCGACCAACGTCAATTGGATCTTCACACCTTGCCGCAACAAGCGTGAGACAGTCTCCAGCAGTACGGCATGGCCCTTGCTGTGATTGTGCATCATCGCGACATTGACAATCCTCAGCGCGCCAGTAGCGCTGAACGTCTCCAGATCGCGAACCGAGAACGACGAGTCCGGCAGATAGACATCGCTAAACCCGAACGGTTTGCTGTCAGGTCCCGCTGGATATTTTGTCTGCAAGTAGGCTCGCGTCACATATCGGACTGAGCGCGCATGGCGTACGGCGAACCGGGTCGCCCGACAGTGAATGCTTCCGGCAATTTTTCGCAACGGATGGTCAGATGCCCCGTCCTTGAAATAGTCCTCCGGATCGGCCACGACTTCCACCGAGAATTCTTTGCCCGATACCAGACAAACGAGCATGGAAATGATCGCGATATTTCCGGGAAAGCGGATCACGAGCGTTTCTGCATCTCGGACTACGCCAAACACACGAGCGAAGAGTCTGGGCAAACTCGCCAACAATGCTCTGCCCCCCCGATTCTCGCCAACCGTGACGAACGACACTCCCGTGCCCGTCACCACGGATCCCACCCGCCTGGAAGACGGGAATGAACGTGCGACAATGCGCACATCCTCGAAGGCGTGGACAAATCGCCTGGCGAACTTCTCGTATCCCATGTGAGGACTTAAGATTTCCGTCCCTACGCGGGCGAAATTACCGTCCATAATGAACGTGATTGAATTTCTCGACTTCACGGCGAATCCTTCCGGTCATTTCCTTGTATCGGCCTACGTCGGCTTGTTCCATATGGCGCCAGTACTCGGTATCCGTTTCTGCGAGCTGCCGGGCCAATGCAGCAACCCTGTCTGGATCGAAATCGCTCGCGTGAAAGACAAATCGGGACAAGCCAAGGTCCGCGAACGCCGACTTGCCCTTGCGCTCGTATGCGATGTGGACACTGGGCACACCCGCAAGAATGCTTTCGAGACTACCGTGCAGTCTCACCGAGATCACAAGCGGACGAAGATGCTCGATGGCGTCCTTCAACTGGGTCGCCTCACCAATGCCGAACTGTTCGCGATAGAAGACGTCATCGCCATTTCCCCTTCCGCTACTCTGTAATGCGAATTTCGCATCGGGAAGCAGTTCGACAAGCCGCCGAATGTTTGCGAGATACTTTCCCCGGTAATCTTTTCCCTTCAGATCTCGGAATACAAAGCAGATGGGACGGTTGCCGCCGAATTGCTCCGGGGCTGCGTCCATACTTCGCTTAGATTCACCGATCTCTAGTACGACAAGATCGCCGATACGTTCGCTGTTCGGATGGCCGAGTTCGGCCGGGCTTTTGTCGTCACGCAGGAATATGAGGTCGACGTTTCGCCGAACCAGCCGCGCCAGTAGCTTGCCCGCGAGGGATTCAAAAGGACCGACACTTTGCGGCAGATAGATGGAGATGGATCGGCGGTACAACGCGGTACACAACAGCTGACTCCCGTGCGCCAGAAGCGATTTCCAACCCTCACTGCCGTAGGAAGCGCGCAGGTAACCGCCACCGACACCGAAAAATATCGTCGCGCGTGATGTTCCAGCCCGTTGGACGGAGTCGATCAAGAAGTGCTTCCATGACCAGATCCTGATCGCTGCATCGTCGAGATAGTCTCGAAACGACCTCGGATCGAGGCAAACAACCGTCACGATCCCGACGATTCCGGCGTCGCGGATTGCCTTCAGGCTCAGTTTGACGAGCAACCCATCTCCGCTGTTTCTCGAGCTATAGGCGTGAAGCAGGTAGACGTCAGGTGTTTTCATAGGTTTGCATCAGCGATTTGAGAAAGCGATCGATTCGGAACGTCTGCTCGAACACGTGACGCGCGTTTCCGCCCATCCGTCGACATTCCTCCTCGGTCAACCGGTTCAGGTTTTCAGCGAGACATCGTCCGCTCAGATCTCTCAAAATGATTCCGTTGTAGCCGTGGATCACCTGTTCTGGCAGTGAACTCTCACCCGACACTACGATCACCTTCCCCGCCCGCATGGCTTCGATCGGAACGAGCGCCAATCCCTCCCAGCGCGACGGAACAATCACGACGTCCATCTCCCGCATCGCAGACTTCGTAGATGCCGGATCGAGCCAGCCGTGATATGTGATCTTCGATTCGCCTCCCCCCGATGGTGCAACACCGCCACGAACAGCCATTCCATAGACATGAATCTCGAGGTTCGGCTTCAGGTCCGGTATCGCATCCAGCACGATGTCGAATCCTTTTTGATAATCCAGTCGTCCGAAATAACCGACACGTATCTTCGAGTCGCTGGGAGACGGTAACGAGCCTGCTGGAACAGGAGGCTGGTAATCAGCAGCGATGCCCGTGTAGATAAAATCGATCTTCGACATCGGCAACCCGTAGCGGCGAGCCGCCCGCAATTCGTCGAATGACATGCAAAGAATTCGCGTACATCGATTCGCCAGACGACGCTCAATCGTTCCATAGACGAACTTCCGTACAAGCGAAACGTCCTTCTTCAAAAACGCCCATGCGTGCGGCGTATAGATCACCTTGGCACGCTCATATCGGTGCAATCGCACATAGAGGCCCGGAAACGTGCTATGGCAATGAATGACGTCCGCATCCAGCGTCCGCAACACGTTCCTGATACCGGACGCGATCTTCATGATGCGAATTGGATTTCGGCTGGATCGATAATTGATCAACCTGAGACCAAGAATATCTTCAGGACTGGCGATATTCTCCTGGTCGCATAGCAAGATCACTTCATTACCCAGCAATATTTGCTCGCGCATCAACGCGCTCACATAGCTGGCTATTCCACCAACCCAGGTTTCCACGACATGAACTATCTTCACGGATCACCACGACATGCTATCGATATATTCACTTCGTCAATCCAATTAAAACAATTAATTAGATGACGATTCTCATATGGCATCGGCGCAGTAGCGTCCTGCCCGACGGTATGGTCGAGAGACCGTGCTGATGGCGCCTTTGACGGAATCTCTATAAACTCCGTCAACGACGCAAATCCTTCGCATTAGATGCGTAGTCGTACTGTACGTATCGATACGCACCGTATTTCGATCGATATCCAAACGCGCGGGCATCGACACCATTGAAGACGACGCCCCTCAAGCGAGCCGAAATTCTGTCTAGCATCTTCGCCGCCTCGGTCAATTCGCTGATGGTCGTCTGCTTGAACCGGGCAACCAAGAACGTAGTCGCACAATGCGGTGCGATGATGCTGGTGTCAGACACCGCAAGCACTGGCGGCGTATCGAGAATGACCAGGTCATAACTCGCGCTCATTTCATCGAACAAACGAATTGTGCGCTCGCTCAGCAATAGTTCAGACGCCTGCGGCGGGATGGCTCCCGTACTGATGAAATCCAGCCCATCAGAGACATTCCTGTGAATCACCTCAGGCAAGGTCTTCTGGCCTGAAAGCAAGTCCGAAAGCCCGCCCTCACGTTTGACGCCCATGTACTCGTGCAGATGTCCGCGACGCATGTCGGCGTCGACAAGCAGCACGCGGCGACCGCCAGACGCGATGACAGCCGCGAGGTTCGAGGCGATGAACGATTTTCCGACGCCCGGGCTTGGCCCCGTCAACAGCAGACGATTATTCTCAGCGTCGAGCGTTGCAAATCCGAGTGCTGTCCGGAAGCTCCTGAGAGATTCGATCGACGGCTCATGCGGACTCTCGTCCGCAAGCAGCATCCGGTGTTTCTCATCGCTAGAGCTCAGTTCGCGCTGTGACTGCGAGAAAGGAATCGTTCCGTAGACGCTCAACCCCGTATTGCGCTCGATGTCTTCCGAGTTCATCACACCACCATACAGCGCCTCGCGTGCAACAGCGGCGATAACCCCGAGCATTAGCCCCATGATTGCGGACAGCACGACTACCATTGGCTTACGCGGCTTCACTGGCTCTTCCGGCACGCGAGCGTTATCGACCTCCCGTACGTTGCCTACTTTCCCCGCCGCTACGAGCTTGAGCTGCTGAACGTTGTTCAGCATGCCGATGTAAAGATCATTATTGACCTGTACGTCGCGCATCAGCCGCAACTCGTCCTGTTCAACATTCGGGAATGTCTGCATCCGGCTCGACAGCTCGCCAACCTTCGCCTTCATGTTCGCTATTTGTCGATCGAGCGCCTGCACTGCCGGATGACCATCTGCGAACCTCGTAGCCGCTTCTGCGCGCTTTTGCTGCAGATCGAGAAGCGCTGCCTGAGATGTCACGCTGTCCTGCAAGTACGCCTGAGCTTCAATGCCGAGGTTGAACGTTCCTCGCCGATTACGCATCGCGTTATAACGGGTCTCAGACAGCTCGAGATCGCGCTTTATTTTCGGGACGACACCCTCCAGAAAGGCAAGCGATTTCTCCGCCTCGGCCGATTTTCGCTTGATGTTCTGGGCGACGTAAGCGGACCCGATCGTATTGAGAATATTCGCAACGTCATCGGGGTCCTTGCCTTGTAAGGACGCGCTGATCACGTTGCTCTGTTTTCCGACTTCCTCGATGGTCAGATCCTTCTGCAACTTCTCGAGCGTCTTCAGTTTGGAGTACCTGACGATCTTGAAAGCCGCGCCCGGCACGCCTTGGATTCCCGCAATCTTCACCACGAACGAGCCAGCACTTTGATTAGATTCGACGCGTTTCCCGATCTCTCCTTCGATCGGATGATCCAGATCCGATTGATCCACTCGGTAGCGGCCGTTCGGCAGCACCGTCAGCTTGAACGTGCGCTCCAGGAATTTCGATGGCACATCGAAAGTGTCAACGTCGATCGATTCCGTGCCCCAACAGAATCCTCCGATGCCGAACAGACCCGGGGTCGGCAGTCTGTCCGCGCGAGATGCGATTGTTGCTCCGATAAGCGGAAAGTACGAGGGTTTCGCGTCGATATACAAACGGAGGTTTTCGACAGCGTTGTCGACGACCATCCGAGAACCGAGAATTTCAATTTCCGCAGCAGCTTCGGTTTTGACGTCGAAAAGCGACGAGATGTCACCAAGCAGACTCGCCGCACTCCCCGGACTTTCCTCGACCTGAATCAGGATGTTGGATTCATATATCGGGCTTGCCAGAAACGCATATGCTGTTCCGATGGCTAGCACAATAGCTGCCACACTCACGACCAGCCACCGATTGGACAGAACGAGGTCGAGATAGCGGACCAACTCCGATTCGTCGTCGAAATCCGTATCTACAACCCGGCTTGAGGATCTATTCATTATCACGGCCTGTTCATTTTTCATTGTCTATCGCAACGCTTTGATTCGTGGCACCCAGGCTTCCACACCTTTCTGGATCAACGCCAGCGAGTATCGAAATTCGGAGATCGGCCGTCTGTATGGATCCGGGACGTCGATCCGATCCTGTTCGCAAAGCCGAAAGATCTTTCCGAACGTCGATGGATATCGTTCGATTACCTCCCTCTTTTGCCTATCGTCCATAACGAGAATCAGATCGGCTCGACTTGTCATTACCGCGGTTAGTTGTTGAGCGCGATGCGCCGAGATATCCGTACCAGCCTCTGCCGCCACAGCGATCGCCGAAATGTCCGCCGGCTCCCCGACTAATGCCGAGATGCCGGCCGAAGTCACGGAAATGTCCAGCAGCCTTTCGCGGAGCAATCCCTCTGCAATCGGACTTCGGCACACGTTGCCGATACACACAACCAAGATATTTCGAATCATCCCGGCACTCCGCCTATCCATGTCGCACGCGCACGCTCGAATTTACCCGCGTCATTTGGTGACGATGGCAGCGGTCAACCCAGCATTCACCGCAGGAAGTAACAGGCTCAGCACACGGCTGAATCTGACCAGGCTATTGCCATCGACATAGACGATATCCTTCGGCCGCAGTTCGAACTGGTTCGCGAGCACCATCGATACCGGCGATCTCGCATCGAGGTGGAAGACCCGCGGCACGCTACTTTTCGTTTTACGAATAACATAGATTTGAGCAGCATCCGCAGTCGACGAATTGATGCTGCCTGCCTGCGAAATAGCGTCGCTGATCGATAGCTTCCCGTTCTGGAACGGTATGGCCGTCACTGGCTTGTTGACTTCGCCGAGCACGTACACGCCGTTTTCGTCTCGTGGTGCTACGCGCAAGACATCGCCTGATTTCAAAAGAATTTCCGAAGGGTTTTCGCCTCTCGACAGTGTCGACGAAAGGTCGAGCGGATACGTCACGCCATCCCGGACAAGCGTCATGCGGCTCTGGTCGGCAGCCGCGGTAAATCCACCGGCACGGCTGATCGCCTCGTAGAGCGTCATTGGCACATCATTGATCTGCTGAACGCCGGGTGCATGCACTTCACCGTCGACATACATCTGCTTCGCGCGATATGACGCTACGCGTACGGTCAATTGCGGATTGATGAACACCATCGACAGCTTGGCACGCAACACGCCGCGCAACTCATCGACTGTCCGACCGACAGCCTGTGTGTCGCCAATGTACGGAAACTGGACGTTGCCATTACCGTCAACGACAAAACCCTGTGTAGGATCAGCTGTACGAGTAACATTCTGTGGCGACGTTCCAAGCGCCGCCGCGAGTTCCGGATGATCCCAGACAGTGATCTGAAGAACATCGCCTATCCCGAGACGATACGGAGTCGACTTTGCCAACAGTGACCGACTCCGCTCCGCATCTTCAGCAGCGTCTGCTTCCCGCAGTTTATGAATAAGAGTTAGATCAATGTTGGAAATCGGCACCTCGATCTGACTGGACGGCGCTGACGGCGCATCCCCCGCAACCGGGAGCGTAGGCGTTCCGTTCATCTTCATACCAGGAGCGACCCCGCAAGCCGAAAGCGCCATGCAAAGCACAACTTTCGACGTCCAGCGGACGAAACGGCATTGAACATCCGATGCTGCTCGGACAACCGAACTTAGTCTCAATTCCACCACCTCAATTTGTTGCAGAAGACTTAATCAACATTCCTGAACTCTAGACCGTTGGCATTGCATCCATTCCGCGCTTTCTATCAGTAGGCGTGCTTGCTCATGAATCCGTGCACGATCGTTTTAAAGACAATCTGGATGTCTAAACCAAGAGACCAATTGTTCAGGTAATAGAGGTCGTGATCGACACGTCCCTGCATTTTCTCGATTAGGTCCGTTTCTCCACGATATCCGTTGATTTGCGCCCAACCAGTGATTCCCGGTTTGATCCGATAGCGATGGATGTATCCATCCACAATCTTCCGATAGAGCTCATCGTGCTCAATCGCGTGCGGCCGCGGCCCGACGACCGACATCTCGCCACGCAGCACATTCAGGAATTGCGGCAACTCATCGAGGCTCGTCCGCCTGAGAAAGCGCCCGACACGCGTAATGCGGGAATCAGTCTTCGTAGCCTGCGTCACCACACCGGTCGCTTCGACATGCACACGCATTGACCGGAACTTGAAGATCTTGAATTCGCGTCCGTCAGCGCCCTTGCGGAACTGCCTGAAAAAGACGGGCCCGGGCGACGACAGCTTGACTGCGATCCCGATCATCACCATCAGCGGCATCAGTAATAGCAGCGCGATCGCGGCGAACAGACGATCGAAGATTTCCTTCTGGAGCACCGCGTGGCGCGGCAGCGGGGATGCGACGAGGTTGATCGCCGGCACGCCGACCAGATCGATCATCGCGCCGTCGAACAACGCGACGCTGCGCACATCCGGGATGAAGCGGATATTCACAAGTTCGTCGACGAACTCATTAACAAAGCGCAGCATCGTCGCCTCTTCTGACAGCGGCAATGCGAGCCAGATCTCCTGCACGCCGCTGTCGCGCACGTGCTTGGCAAATTTGTCGAAATCGCTAAACGTCAGAACGCGCGCATGCAACGCGTCCACAACAGGACGCAAATCTAAAATCGCGGTTGCTCGGAATCCGCTGGCCAGGGAGTCATCCAGTTTCCGTGCCACGTGATGGCAGTGCTGCCCGTAGCCGACCACCGCGACACTACGCAGATTGAGACCGGCATGGCGCACACCCCGCAGCGCCGTATGCGTGACGACACGTAACACAATCAGCGCGCCACCCGTGATCGCGGTCCAGTAGACGAACCACAGCCGCGAGATGGCGTCCGCTCGATGCAGAGAAAACATCAGAATGATCCCGCACGCCTGCACGACGAGCCATGCGAGCGAGACCTTCCCGATCAACCTCAACATCGAACGGCCGCGCCACGATTCGTACACGCCGAACGTCGGAAACAGCACGAGTGAAGACGCAATGGCAAACATCACGACGGCACTGCCGAAATGATTGTCGGCCGCCGTTAGAAAACGAAACTTCGAAGCCACGAGCGAACCCACGACTATCAGCACGACATCGAGAAGACGTGCCAGCAACCCTTGTAGTCCGAGCATTTTTCAATCCTCCGTCTCAATCCGAGTCATGCAAATCACTGGTCATTCAGCGACACCCGGAGGTGTTGTCGAGGCGAACGATGTCGTTTTCGCTGAGATACGATTCCAATTTCACTTCAATGATCTCGAGTTCCGGCGACAGCTGCGCGTGGATGCGGATCCCAAACCCATTCCCGTTCTCGACGCAACCGCGTCCGAATCCATCACCGCATCGTTGGCTCCGACGACGACCCTAGTTCTTTCGGATCGGTCCCGTTTCGCCGCACATTATTTCTGCGTATTTCGCGATACATTCTGGAGTCCTATTCTCTTTCTGGATAATTTCGAACCAAAATTAAACCCGTTCTTCCGCCGAAGCTCATCCAGCCTTTCCTACACCCCTCGTTCCGTCTCGTTCGAGCGTGCGCGGAACCGGTATTCCGAGGGCGTCACGTCGAGGTGTCGCCGGAAAATCTTGGCCAGGCGATCCCCATTCCCCCATCCGCATTGCCGCGCGATCGTGCCGATCGGCAAGTCGGTTTCCATCAATAGCTGCACCGTGCGCTCCAGGCGGACCTGCAGCAGAAATTCGGATGGCGTCATTCCGATTTCCTGCTTGAAATGCCGCAGGAAGTTCCGCTCGCTCATTGCAGCAACACGCACCGCATCGCTGACGGATATGGCTCTTCCACAGTTCTTCCGCAACCAGCTCGCCGCGGAACGGACCCGGTCGACAGGCGCGCCATTGCGCACGCCACCATGCTGCGCGGCCGTTTCGAATGCGTCGTTCAGCGCGAGTCGTGCCGCAATTCCACGCACCGCATCGCCGCCCAGGTCACGTTCGATGAGCGCCAAAGCTGCTCTTGCCGGCTCGTAGCCACTGCAACCGACGTGCACGGCATCCATCGCGTCGATCGCGGTCGAATCCATTCGCACGGCATCGATCAACATCCTGCCTTCGCCGATCGTCTCGACCATGCCTGCCTTCGGCAGCACGATCCGCAACCAGTCAATCACCCGAGCGTCGCGCGCCGCGCGCCGCGCACCTTCTCCGCCTGCAACGAAGAGCGCGTCGAATGCGTGTGCCGATCCTGAATCGCATGCAAATGTCCGCACGCTGATGGCCGACGACCAGACGATGTTTCCACCTTTCGACGAATAGAAGCGAATGTCGTACAGAGGATTCCCGGTCGCGCGCGGCGCATAGATTTCATTGGCTACCTCGAACACCTCGAACACTGCGCCCGCCGCAAACAACGAGAATCCCTCGAAGACGACAAAGCCGATATCCCGATTCTTGCGTGACCGCTTTCCTCCAACATCTACTGCCGCCTCATCTCCCGAATGATCGACACTCGTGTGCGTCATAGCGTGCTCTCGGACATTCAGTCCAACAAACTTCTTCCGTTCTGGATCGATGTTTTGCTCCGTTGCGACGCATCATACCGACGGCGCCGAATGGCGTTTAAACGCTGGCCGATTCGAACAAACAGTCGTCGGATTAGTCTGCGGGATTTCCCTGATCGGCCAAATGTTGGCGGTTTCTGACTACCTCGTCGCAGCGGAATGGATGACGATGAACCTGCAGAAACAGCCGCAATCGCAACACAGGCGAGGGGTATGCGACGATGGCGATTCTGCGATCGCAGCGTCGTGGTGTGCGCCGCTAGTGGTTAGTCGCTCGGCAAGGTGCGCGCCGCCTGCGTGCATGGATCACGGTGTCGTGCGATGTGATGCGACATGATCCTGCATCGGCGGGATCACCCTTGAACTAGCCGATTCGGCGTCGGGAGCACCGACAACGCAGCGGCGCAACGCGATCAGGGCCGGTCATGAATTTCCTGCGTCGATGCGCCATATTCGGCCATGAGCACCGCACCAAGCCGACTAGCCAGGATCCGCCATACCGGTGCTCGCCGACGACGCGATGCAGCAATCCGTGCGTTCAGTTTCTTGTGTTTTTCGAGCTACGGACGGTTGATACTCGCACCAGCCGCATGGCGGTGCACACGCGAAGCGTGTCGCCTACGACATCACCGCGCTTGCAATGAGAGACGCGACAGCTGCCGGTAGCGCGAACATGGCTGACAGCGCCATTTTTTTCAAGATTCGTGCTCGCGCCACCTCACGCGAGCCCCGGGCTCGACGCGACCGAAATTCGAGCAGCAGTAGAGCCTGCCCATGTCGCGCGCCGGCCCACATACCCGACGCAGCGCTGAAGATGAGATAGACGAGAACCCACATGAAACAGATCCTCGAGAAGATCAGAAGAGCGACGTTCATATCGGCCATGCTCCGTTGTCGGCAAGGTCTCGCGCATCAGGATGTGCTCGATTCGATGCCGCTAGCGTACATTGCAATGCAGCATGTCGGACATGACAATCACTCCGTCGATTCCGCCAATCGGTTACCGTGTGTTTGCTACCAGTAACGCGTGTCGCCGGACGCTACCCGGAAGGAAGGAACGCTGCGACCTCAGGTTATGAAGCCAGACGCACGACGGATCCGCGGCAATCAGCCTGGCTTCCCATTCTGAAAGCATGTAGATTTCGATACTGTTCGTACTGCTTCTTAACTCGCGATTCAGTACGACACGTATCGTCTTGCTGGTCCACGATTCGAACGACGGCGAAAGACACTCACCGCACGTGCCGTTCGACCCGTGAGGAATAAAAAGGCCTGCGCGCGAGACGACCGCGCGCAGGCAAAATTCCGAGGAGAAATCCGGGGTGAAAGTGTCTCCTCGAAAGGCCAGACCAAAGACTAACGTCGAATCTACTGTTTCGAAATGAGATGGCGGCTTCGACCACGATCATGGCCGAATGAAATTGTATCGATGCACGCGCATGCGCTTCTCGGGATGCATTGCGCCGTAAATTCAGGCTCTCTGGGGCAATTGGCGGATTGCTTCGATGTTTTGGCCGACGAGCGTCATCGCGGCCCGCCATGATGAAATACATGCAGACGGACATCCACCGGTCGTGCATCGACAAAGCCCGCACGTCTTGCCGGTGGCTGAGTTGCATTCGAGCGCGGCACGATGCCCGTGCACTTCGACAGACTTCCAGGAGACGATCCGCATGGTTCCGCCGGACACGTTCTTGCGCGCCGTCGATGCACCCCCGCGCGTTGCGATTGACCTGATCATCTCGAATGGCGATGGCGCCCACCTGCTCGGCCACCGAGTCAATCGTATCGCGCACGACAAACTCGGATGCAGCAGTCTGGAACAGGCCGATATCGAACTTATCGGCATCTATGACCGCATCTATGAAGACAAGCTCGGCAGCGAGCCCGGCATCTCGACGCATGATGTCGTGATGGGACGCGAGCGCCGTGGCAAGTTCGACCTCGTGTCGCTGCCGGATGCCCAGCACACCGCATACCGATGGGCGACCGCCGACGCGATCATCGTCGATCAAACGATTCGTCCGAAATCGAGCATGCGCCGCGCCCGGATACAAATCGGCAGCACAACGCCGGGCATCATGCCGGCGGACATTTCATCGAGACGTCGTACCGTTCTGCCAATCCGAGCCGTCCACCGGCGCGAACATTTTGTCGCGAGCGGCCGCTCGATACTCCGTCGGCGACATCGACAGATGCTGGCGAAAAAGCTTTGCCAGTCGGTCCCCGCTACCAAGTCCGACGCGCCGCGCGACCTTGTCCGCTGGCAAATCCGTCTCGACCAGCATGGAGCACGCCTTTTCGAGCCGCACCCGCAGCACGAACTCGGTTGGCGTCACGCCAATTTCGTTCCTGAAGCGCCGCAGGAAATTCCGCTCGCTCATCGCGGCAGCCTGAGCTGCATTTGCGATCGAGATGCGATTCGCGCTATTGACCCTGAGTTGATGGGCGGCCGCGCGAATCAGTTCGCTGGCTCGTGCCTCCTGCACCCCAAACAGGACACTCGCGAATTTTCTGTTCGCCCCGGGCATCATGCATGCGACGATCTCTTGCGCGATTTCGTAGCCCGCATCGCGCACGACAATCGACAACGCGGCGGCGAACATGCCTTCGTCGTCATCGCCAGATGGCTCCGAATCGCCGGTACTACAGGCAGCGAGCGTCGCTTGCATTGCGTGTGGCACGGCCTCCGGACCTTTCTGGTTCAGGCGAATCCCCGTCAGCATTTCGGCGCCGCCGCTATTGCCCTTGACCACGCGCGCACGCTGATGGACATGCTGCAGCCAGCCGATGAACTGATCGTCGAGGCCGCTTGCCCGACCCTGGCCGCCGAGCACGAACATAGCCTGCACACTGCTCGCATCGAGCGGACGAGGCGCGTCCGTCCAGATCTGTACGCCCGACGACGAACGAACAGCGCCACCATGACTGGAGTAAAGCCGTAATTCGTAACGGTCAGCAAACGCGGTGTTGACACGCTCGAGTTGATTCGCAAGTTCAAATACGGCGGCCAGCCTGCCCATCTGCATAATGGAAAATCCGTCGAGCAGCAGGATGATTACACTATCCC
The DNA here is from genome assembly GCF_000801975.1 of Burkholderia sp. A9. Classification (NCBI taxonomy): domain Bacteria; kingdom Pseudomonadati; phylum Pseudomonadota; class Betaproteobacteria; order Burkholderiales; family Burkholderiaceae; genus Burkholderia; species Burkholderia sp. A9. Next base: position 34,217 of record NZ_JSZN01000025.1, read on the forward strand.
GCCGCCGACCGATGCTTCTTCCCCGATCACCACTCACTCTCAACCCCGTTATCGTTACATTCGGCACTGTTTGCATCATCTCGGCCCTTAACAGTTTTTTACATTTTCTGCAGCGCATCATATGCGGCTAAATCTGTGGCCGTACCGTCAGTGTCCGATCTCGCCTCACTGTTGACGGAATCCATCAAGGCAGCGATGTGGTACTAATTATTTGTTGATAATCAAAAAAGGGGGAGGAGCGCGGCGACACAAGGTCAACCGAACTTGATCTGGATCAATTGCTGAAAATATTTTGCAATATAGGGCGGAAGGCGCCGATCAATCAATATATGCGTGCCTGCCACCCGAACAAGAACGTGTATTCCATTCTTCACAAAACCGACTGGATTCAAGTACAGCCAGGAATGGCAGCGTTCGTCGCGCCGGGAGACCCCGATAATCATATTGAGGGTCCGGACAACAGACGCACACTGGAGTGTGCTCGGCCGAATAATCGCCTGCAAGCCGCATCATATATGCACGGCATAGAAGATCACTAGATGGAACGCAGTTTAACGTTTGCGTGAATTAGCTGTAATTCCTATGCATGATTTACGATAATGTTTCCATTGACCGACCATTTGGTCAGATCGATTGACACAGGCACCGAATCGTAACATACCGTAACATCGAAATCGACGTTTTTTGGCACATTTGAATAAACCACACCTCAATTGTGGTATTAGCAGCGCCCTCGACCATACGAAGCGCATTGCCATCCTGAAACGGGACCGCGTCCCGCTCGCGAGATGCTTGTGCGCGACATACCCTGTTCGCCTACGGGCCTGCATGCACCCATCACGCGGTCGATGATGAAGCCGCGGTGCCCGGAACGGCGTGCGGCCTCGCGTACGACGACACATGAATCGAACATCTCGGCCGCGGTCAAAGCTGATGTCTCGCGCACCGGATAAGAACACGCAGGATCAGCCAGGTACAAGTTCCGTTGAGGCGACCGCCTCATTCAATAAGTAAAACGAACTATCTCTGGGATCAGCTGCACGGCGTGTACATTGATGCGCGATACATCGCGCAGCTCATCGAATGACCGCACTCGATGAATCGAATCCCGGTAACGCGATCTCAACCGCAATGATCGTTCGTGTCGCAAGCCATCGCTGAACGTGATTGGAGCATGCGACTAAATCATTCCCGATCAACTTGTGCGCCGATCAGCGATTATCTGTTCGGCATATTTTCTTATTTTCGACCGATTGAGCATTCATTCTTCGACATCCGCATCCGATTTGTTTAAGACATAAAACTCAGATTAAAAATTCACCTCCTTATAGACAACATCATCGCAACAAACGGCAACCAATTCGGCCGACACTATGCCACTAATCGATCGATGAGACACCATCATCGCAAGCCGATGCCGACCTTCGAATCGGCTACACATCCCTTACACAATGCTTTTTTATCAACACCACTCCGCCCCGTCGAAAAATTTCTCCAACCTCGCAAGCATGCCTCCACAAGAGCCAATGCACGAAACGGGCAACACGCCCGTGTAGCAAACCCGAACCGACTGTGCGCTGGGTCAATCCCAATACGTCAGCAATCAACTTCAACACCTCACATCAAATGTAAGAAGTCCGATTCAATCAATCCACCGATGGACTACTCCCACATACGCCCGCTTCCTTTCATTTATAAAACAATAGACGGTCACCCTCTCAATTCACTCAATTTCATTCAAAAACACCACCAATACTATTCGACCTGAAAAATCAAACAACATCGTTTACCACCTTTAAGAAAATTCGAACTTATAGCTTTGCGCAAAGATGTCCGATGCGATCTACTTCGGTTCATTTGAATTCAGAGATGCTTACAAAAGTAGAACCGACGAATCACACAATTCTTTCGATCCTGACGATTGCGTCGGTCGCGACGGCCGGCTCGGTCCATGCACGGACGAGCGTGACACAGTTCGGCACGATCGCTACGCCGCGCGCGCACGTGAATAACACCGATGGCGGCAAGAATCTTTGGGCGCTCGGCAATACCAGAGCCAGCAATCTGTCGGCAGCCGTTGGGGGCTCAAAGGCGTGGAAAATCCTGGCCATTGCCCGGCCGCGATCTTCCAATTGGAAAACGGCTTCAAGCCGAGGCACGCGCGTTCGTGCAGGCAATGCGGGAGCGTCTGGACGCGCTGGATCTGCAGGCGATCGAGCGACTCGCCGAGGCGCTGATGCGGACCGTCACCGACATCTTGCGCAACACGCCGGCCGTGTGCGAGCGCTGCTACAGCGATCCGGTGGTGCTCCAAACGTTCGAGGCCGGGATGCTCGCAACGCTCGCGGTCGCGCGCAAGCCGAGCGGGCTGCGCCCGGATGAAGCTGCGTTCGTGGCGTTGCTCGAGCAGGCCGCACGCCACCTGGCAAATCGGCCCGGAAAGCGACGCGAGTCGTCCGATGCCGCTATACGAAACGTCAGCGCGTCATCGAATTGGCCACGCTGCGAAACACCAACGGCTGCTCATCCTCCCGCCCTGCCCGTCGCGCGAACTGCACGGCCTGTTCGACCCGGCCGTGATGCGCGGACTTCGCGCAGACCGGATCGGCCTCCGCGGGATCGCCGGCCAGCAGGTACGCCTGACACCGGCAGCCGCCATGATCCTCATGCCGCTCGTCGCACGTGCGGCATGGTTCGCGCATCCAGCCATCGCCGCGAAACGCGTTGAACGCATCGCTGTAGTACCAGATGTCCTTCAGCGAACGGTCGCGCACGTTCGGCAGCACGAGGCCGGGCAGCGAGCGCGCGGCATGGCACGGCAGCGCGGTGCCGTCCGGTGCGACGCCGAGGAACACCGAGCCCCAGCCGTTCATGCAGGCCTTCGGACGCTGCTCGAAGTAGTCCGGCACGACGAACAGGATCTTGCACCGCTCGCCGACGAGCTTCCGGTAGCGGTTGACCGTTTCCTCGGCTTCGCGCAGCTGTTCGGCGGTCGGCATCAGTTGGTCGCGATTCAGCATCGCCCATCCGTAGTACTGCGTATTGGCGAGCTCGAGAAAGTCCGCGCCGAGATCAAGCGCCATCTCGATGATCTGGCCGACATGCGGCAGGTTGTAGCGATGCAGCACGCAGTTCAGCACCATCGGATAGCCGTGCGACTTGATCAGCCGCCCGACGCCGCGCTTGAGATCGAAGGTGCGCGTGCTGGTCAGGAAGTCGTTCAGCTCGCGCGTCGAATCCTGCAACGACAGTTGGATATGGTCGAGCCCGGCCGCCTTGAGCCGGTCGATGCGCGCGGCATTCAACCCCACGCCCGACGTGATCAGGTTCGTATAGAAGCCCAGCGACCGTGCATGCTGGACCAGCACTTCCAGATCGCCGCGCTGCAGCGGCTCGCCACCGGAAAAACCGATCTGCGCCGCGCCGAGCGCGCGCGCGTCGCTGATCACCGTGCGCCACGCGTCGGTATCGAGCTCGGCGCCGTGCGTCGCGAAGTCGACCGGGTTGTAGCAGAACGCGCAATGCAGCGGACAGCGGTACGTGAGCTCGGCCAGCAGCCACAGCGGCGCGGACGGACGGGGCGGAACGGGTGTCATGTCCATGTCAGTCGAGCCAGCCGCGCAGTCGCGCATGATCGAGGAAGCGGTAGACGTCCGACGCGAGGTCCGACGTGCTGAACAGCCGCTCGAGTTCGTCGATGATGTCGTCGAGCTCGCGTGTGCCGTCGCAGCGCGCGAGGATCTCGCCCGCACTCGGGTTGAGCCGGACCATGCCTTCCGGATACAGGAGCACGTAGGCATCCTGGGCCGCCTCCCACTGCAGGCGGTACATGCCCCTCAGCGAGGGGCGCAGCGGCACGCCGCTGATGGCGTCGGTGGAGTTCATGCTGGATAGGCCTTTTCAATCGCATCGAGAATCGACCACAGCACATCCAGCTTGAACGACAGGATGTCGAGCGCGCGCCGTTGCGCGTCCGGGGTCGTGAAATGGCTCAGTGTCACGGCCAGCCCGTGCTCGACATCGCGCTGCGCGAGCGGCACGCGGCTGCGGAAATACTGCAGCCCGTCCGCCTCGATCCACGGATAGTGGGACGGCCAGCCCGCGAGCCGGTCGAGATGGATCTGCGGCGCGAACATCTCGGTCAGCGACGAGCACACGGCTTCCTGCCACGGCGCACGCCGCGCGAAATTGACGTACGCGTCGACGGCGAAGCGCACGCCCGGCAGCACGTGTTCGAGCGACCACAGCTCCGCGCGATCGATGCCGACCGCCTCGCCGAGCCGCGCCCAGGCCTCGATCCCGCCTTCCTGGCCGCCATGACCGTCGTGGTCGAGAATTCGTTCGATCCACAGCCGGCGCGTGTCGCGGTCCGGGCAATTGGACAGGATCGCCGCGTCCTTCAGCGGAATGCTGACCTGGTAGTAGAAGCGGTTCGCGACCCAGCCGCGGATCTGGGCCGGCGAGCACGCGCCGGCGTTCAGGCGCCGGTTGAACGGATGATGGATGTGGTAGCGCGCTTCGAGCGCGCGCAGGCGCGCCTCGAACTCCTGCGCACTCCAGGGCGTCGCGTGCAGCGCCGCGGCGGAAATCGGTGCGTTCATGGTCAAACCTCGAATTGCATGCCGTCGTGAGCGACCTCGATCCCGTGCTCGCGCAACTGAGCGCGCTGCGCGGAACCGGGGTCGAGAATCGGATTCGTGTTGTTGATGTGCGTGAGGACCTTGCGCGTGCGCGCCGGCAACAGTTGAAGCCGGTCGATCATGCCCGGCCGCGCCGCGTCGCCGCACTGCGCGAGATGCCCCATGTCGGCCGCGTGCTTCGACGACAGGCCGAGGTCGATCATCTCCGTGCCGGTCCAGAACGTGCCGTCCACCAGCACGAGATCGGCGTCGCGCATCGCGGCGCGCACGCCGTCGTCGACGTCGGCGAGCCCCGGTGCGTAGAACGCCTGCCGGCCGGTCGCCGAATCTTCGATCAGGAGTGCGATATTGTCGCCCGGCACGCTCGCCGTCCGACGCGGCGAATAAGGCGGCGGCTTGCTGTCGACCGCTACGGCGGTGAAGCGAAGGCCGCCGGCGCCCGGTATCGCGAACGGTTCGCCCGGCGCGACCGGGTGAACGTCGACACCGCAGTAGTGGCCGAGCAGCGGCACGAGCGGCAGCCCGGTCGACAGGTCGTCGAGCACCGGTGCGCTCGCGTACAGCGGCAGCGGCGACGTGCGCTCGCGCAGCATCAGCAGGCCCGTCACGTGATCGATCTGCGCGTCGCACAGCACGACGGCGACGATCGCGCTGTCGCGGATCGCGCGGGACGGCTGCAGGTCGGGGGCGGCGCGCAGTTGCGCGAGAATGTCCGGCGACGCATTCACCAGCACCCAGTCGATGCCGTCGCCGCTGACCGCGATCGACGATTGCGTGCGCGGCGCGATGCCGTCGGTGCCGGCCCGCGCGCGACGGCAGTTGCCGCAGTTGCAGTTCCATTGCGGCAATCCGCCGCCGGCGCCCGAGCCGAGTATCTTGATCTTCATCTGCATGTGCTCCCGGTGCCGCCCGCGTCGTGTCCGTCGACGCAGGCGGCACTGCGCGCGTCGATCAGCGGTTGGCGATGTACATCGTGATTTCGAAGCCGAAACGCAGGTCGGTATAGGCCGGGGTGGTCCACTGCATGATGTGTCTCCTTGTGAGTTGGTGAGTCGAAACAACCGCATCGATCGAGCGGCCGATACCAGTTCAGCAAGGAGCGTGCCGGGACGCGACGGGTGTCCTGCAACGGCGTGCGTGGGCGCGCGACGGCCGTCGCGAGGTCACGACAGCGGAATTCTTTCAATTGCCATACGAAAACATTTCATCGACCGTCAGGTGACGGTGCGCGGCATGTTCACGCGGCGTGGCAGGTGTTGAATCCTTGAACACCGGGTGTTGCAACCTGACACACCCGGGTGACAGTCACGGCGGCCGTCAGGGTTCGTCGGACTGGTGCGGGTCCGGCCCGGCGGCCGGCATCTTGCGGTAGATCGTGTTACGCGACACGCCGAGGGCGCGCGCGGCCGCCGACACGTTGCCGCCATGACGCGCGAGCGCGGCCGCGATCGCGGACGCCGCCACGTCCTGCAGCCGCGCGTCGCAGGACGCCGGTGCGGGGGCGAACGCGGCAGCTTCCGCGGCAAGCGGCGCCGGCGCCGCACAACTGCTCTGCGCCGTCGGTGCACCGTCGCGCCGCACATCGTCGAAGAAATCGTCCGGCAAATGCTCGCAGCGGATCTCGCAGTCGTCCTCGACCATCGCGGCCGCGGTGCGCAGCAGGTTCGCGAGCTGCCGGAAGTTGCCCGGCCACGCGCAGCGCTCGAACAGCGCCATCACGTCGGGCGCGACGCTCAACGGCCGGCGGCCGGGGCCCGACAGCGTCTCCCGCTGCAGCATCTTCTGCACGACCACCGCGAGGTCCGTGCGGTCGCGCAGCGGCGGCAGGCGCACGACGAGACCGTTGAGCCGGTAATACAGATCCTCGCGAAAGCGGTTCTGCGCAATCATGTCGCGCAGGTCACGGTGCGTCGCGCAGATGATAGCGATGTCGACGCCGATCGCCTTCGTCGAGCCGAGCGGGTTGACGATGCGCTCCTGCAGCACGCGCAGCAGCCGCACCTGCAGCGGATACGGCATGTCGCCGATTTCGTCGAGAAACAGCGTGCCGCCGTTGGCCTGCAGCAGCTTGCCGGTCGCGCCCTTGCGCCGGGCGCCGGTAAACGCGCCCTCCTCGTAGCCGAACAGCTCGGATTCGATCAGCGTCTCCGGTATCGACGCGCAGTTGACCGCGACGAACGGGCCGTCGCGGCGCGGCGAGTCGTTGTGGATCGCCTGCGCGAGCAGCTCCTTGCCGGTCCCGGTCTCGCCGGTGATCAGCACCGGAATGTCCTTGCCGATCACCTTGCGGACCTTCGCGATCACCGCCGCCACCTGTGGGTCGCCGGTGTCGAGGTAGCTGAGCCGCGACAGGCTCGCCGCGCCCTGCCCGGCCGGCGGCCGCGCGACCGGCGCGGCGCCGTCGTGCACTTCGGCGGGGCGGCTGCCCTCGGCCCGCGACGCGCGCCGGAACTGGACGCGCGCGCAGACTACCGCGCCGTTGCCGAGATTCAGCGACACGTGCGGCTCGGTGCTCGCGCGCATCCGGTCGATCAGCTGCGCACTCGTCACGTCGAACAGCGACGCGAGCGTATGCGCGCGCAGCGCGGCGAGCGGCATCCCGAGCTGGAACTGCGCGCTGCGGTTGGCCGACAGGAAACGGCCGTCCGCGGTGAACGCGACGATGCCCTCCATCAACGTCCCGAGGAATTCGGGGCGGCCATGGAACGACACCTGCAGCGTCTCCTGGAAAGTCGTCGTGAACAGGTGGTTCTCGATCATCTGCACCGACATCTTCGCGAGCGCCATCGTGTGCTGGTGATAGCTGCGGTGGTCGCCCGTCACGTCGAGCACGCCGATCGCGTCGCCGTACGGATCGAGAATCGGCACGCTCGAGCAGGTCAGGAAATGATTCGCGGCCAGGAAATGCTGGTCGCCGTGCACGACCATCGGGCACAGCTCCGCGAGCGCAGTGCCGATCGCGTTGGTGCCCTGCCGGCTCTCCGCCCAGTTCGCGCCCGGGCGCAGCGCGACCCGTTCCGCACGCCGCAGGAAGTCGTCGTCGCCGATCGAATGCAGGATCAGCCCTTCCGCATCGGTCAGCACGATCATGCTCTGCGTATTGACGATCTGTTCGTGCAGCGTCTCCATCACGGGCATCGCATGCACGCACAGCACGCGGTTCTGCTCGCGCTTGAGCGCCAGCGCGGTGCCGGACAGCAGGTCGTAGTCGGGACGTGCCGACGCCTGCAGGCCGAACGTCTCGGACCGCTCATGGGACTTCTGGATCGTCGGCGCCGGCCAGCCGGGCGCATGCGTAGCCCGTGCGTTGGCCGTCGGATGAACGTCATCGCGCATTGTCTCCTCCGGGGATCCCTCCGGTCAGTTGCCGGACTCTATGTCACAGATGCAAGCAAACATCGGGCCACGAAAGGGCCCATGCGCGAACCGGGTGCGGCGGGTCGCCGCTTCTCGCAGATAGAAAGGCAAATGCAAGCAACAGGACCCCACGTATTTCGCGCGGGGTAATGCGGGAGGCTCGACGCACGCGCCGACGAAAATCGGTCCTGCGCCGCCACCCGGGCGAATCCCGATCTTTCATCACTGGCGCGATTCTGGCTTCATCATGTCGGAAGGCGGCCGCCTCACACCACGCGGTCGTTCCCGGACGCGCGCCGCCGTTCCCTCTACTCGCTGCCGACATGACGCAACCCTCAGACCGATTCCGCATCTCCACCGCTCGGCCCGCGCGCCGCGGCCTGTCCCGCGACGGGTGCACGATCGCGTGGAGCGAAGCCGGCAATCCGCTCGGTGATCCGGTCGTCGTGCTGCACGGCGGCCCCGGCAGCGGCAGCCGGCCCGCGGTGCTGCGCCTGTTCGACCTGACGCGCATGCGCGTCGTGCTGGTCGACCAGCGCGGCGCGGGCGCGTCGACGCCGCGCGGCGGCCTGCGTCACAACAACACGATGCGGCTGATCGGCGACCTCGACGCGCTGCGCGTGCAGCTCGGGATCGAGCGCTGGGGCGTCGTCGGCGGATCGTGGGGCGCGGCCCTCGCACTGGCCTACGCGGGACAGCATCCGTCACGCGTTACCGGTGTCGTGCTGCGCGGCCTGTTTCTCACGTCGTCGCGCGAAGTGCGCGGCCTGTTCATCGGCGCGCGCGCGCAGGCGCCACGGGAATGGCAGCGCCTGACGGCCGCCGCCGGCACCCCACGCGCCGATCGGCTGATCGCATGCTGCGCGCGGCGTCTGCAACCGGGCGCCGGCGCCGCACGGCAACGCGCGATCGCGCTCGCGTGGAGCGCGTATGAAGACGCGATCCTGACGGGCCGGCCGGCCCGCACGACGCGCCCGACGCAGCGAACCGTCGACCGGTTGATCGACAAATACCGGATCCAGGCCCATTACCTGCAACACCGGTGCTGGCTCGGCGAGCGCCGCCTGCTCGCGCTGGCGCGACAGGCCGCGCAAGCCGGCGCGCCGTTGCATGCCGTGCACGGCACGCGTGATCGCGTGTGCCCGGTCGACAACGTCGATCGTCTCGCGCGTGCGGTGCCGGCCGCCGTCGTCGAGCGCGTGCCGGCCGGGCATCTCGCGAGCGACGATGCGCTGGCGCGCGGCGTCGCTCATGCGGTGCGCGAGATGCTGAGCGTCGCGACAGACGCGACGCCGCACGCTCAATCCCACGCATAGCGCGCGCCGACCCACGCGCCGCGCGGCGCGCCCGGCCCGACGAACTGCTCGTTGACCGGATTGAGTCCGTCGAAGGAATGATTCGGGCCATTGAAGAAGCTCTGGCCGAGCATCCCGAAGCTCGCGTAGCGCTTGTCGAGCAGGTTGGTGACCGTCGCGAACAGCTGCAGGTGCTTCGTGACTTGCCAGGTCGTGTCGAGGTCGATCAGGAAATAGCCGGGCACCTTGCCGTTCGCGTCCTGGTTGTTCTCGTCGCCGCGCGCGAACACGCCGCTGCGATATGTGAGGTTGGTGCCGATGTTCCACTTCGGCGTCGCCGCATAGTCGAGCCGCAGCTTCACGGTGCTGGACGGAATCCCCGGGATGCGGTCGCCCGAGCGGACGACGATGTTGCCGTGCGCATCGGCGCTCGAATTGCTCGCGCTGCTTTCGGTCCATGTCGACCGGTAGCTGGCGTCGACGTAGCTGTAGCTGACGCCGATGCCGACCGGCCCGAGCCGCGTGTGTCCGGCGAGTTCGAAGCCTTGCCGGCGCGTCTTGCCGACGTTCTGGAAATAACCGAGCGTGCTCGCGCCGCCGTTGCTGCTGATGAACTGGATGTCGTCGTCGAGCGTCGTGTCGTAGACCGCCGCGCTCCACGTCGTCGCCTGGCCGACCCGGCCGCGCGCGCCTAGTTCGATCGTCTTCGCAATCACCGGCTTAAGCGCGGGGTCGGCGAGAAAGTCGTTCGGCAACGAGCACGGCGCGGCCGGATCGGCGCACGCGAGCTCGATCGCGGTCGGCGAGCGCATCCCTTCGTTGTAGGTCGCATACGCGGTGAAGCCCGGGACCGGATTCCACGTGACGCCGACGGCCGGGTTGAACCGCGAGAACGTATGACGCGCGGTCAGCAGCGGCTGCAGGCCGCTCACGTCCTCGATGGCCGCCCGCGACCAGTTGTAGCGTCCGGCCAGCGTCAGCGACCATTGTCGCGTGAGCGCCAGCGTATCGTCGAAGTAGACCCCGTAGTTCGCGTTGCGCGTCTTCGCACGCGTCGTCTGCGTGAAGTCGCCGATGCCGACCGTCGCGCGCGTGTCCGTGAACGCGGCATCCTGCGACGACTGTTCGAAACCCGAGTTCGCGAGGTCGGCGGACGCGCCGACGACGAACTGGTTGTCCATCCCGGCCAGCTTGCCGAGCAGCGTCAGTTGCAGGTTCGCGCCGTAGCTGTCGGTCGTGATCACCGAGCGGTTGTTGGTTGCCTGCACGGTGTCGATGGCGCCGCTGTCGTCCACGCTGCCGAATTCGTTGTTCACGTTGCTGCTGATATTGGTGTTGCGGTAGTGCCGGTAATAGACGTTGCCGCTGAGCTGCACGTGGTCGTTGAACGAATGGTCGCCCGACACGGTGACGTATGCGGCACTGTTGCGATTCAGGTCGGGATACGTATAGGCTTGCGCGCGATTGTCGAGAAACGAACGCGGAATGGTCTGCGAGCCCTGCAGCGAGTTGTCCGCACCGCCGGCCGAGACCGACAGCGTGGTATCGGCATCCGTGTAGCGCAGCTTGCCGAACCCCTGCCGCACGCGGCTCGCGTTGTGGTCGGCCCAGCCGTTGTCGTTCGTGACGTTGCCGGTCACGTAGTAGTCGAGGTTGCTGCCGATGCGCCCGCCCTGCTCGATCTGCGCGGTCTTGCGCCCCCACGAACCGGCCGACACCTGCGCGGCGCCGCCGGGGCTCGTCTTGCCGTTCTTCGTCGTGATCGCGAGCGCGCCGCCGAGCGTATTGAGTCCGTAGGTCGGGTTCGAGCCCGGGATCAGCTGCATCGTGTCGATCGCCGCTTGCGGAATGAGATCCCAGTTCACGACATCGCCGAACGGTTCGTTCACACGCACGCCGTCGACGAATACCGACAGGCCCTGCGGCGTGCCGACGACCGGCGACGCCGTGAAGCCGCGGTAGTTCACGTCGGTCTGGTACGGGTTGCCCTGGGCTTCGCTGATGTCGACGCTCGATACGTTCTTCTCGAAGTAGTCGGTCAATACGCTGCCGTGCTGATGCGCGACGTCCTCGCCACGCATCGTCTGGACGTTGGCCGGCACGCGCGACAGCGGCGTGCCGATGCCGAGCAGCGGCGTCGTGCCGACGACGACGACCGGCGCGAGCGTCGGCGCATCGACGGTCGCGGCCGGCGCGACCTGCGCCGACGCAGGCGCAAGCCAGCCGCCGACCATCCCGCCGAAGCACAGCGTGACGCCTGCGCGGCGGGCGACGCGGCGACGCTTCGCCACATCGGGTTCCTTCATCTCCATGTCTCCTCTTTCCTTTTCTTTATGTATTCGTGTCGTTGTCCGCCACGATGCATCGACCTCGATCGCCGCTTCGGCCGGCCGGTTTATCGTGCCGCGCCGGCTTCCCCGTCCGCCGTCGCGATCGCGACATGCGCGACGTGCGCGCGCCCGATCGACGCGATGACGGCAGCGACGGCGCCGAACGATTCGTTGCGGTCGGCGTGCAGGCTGACACTCGTCCGCGGGTCGTGCGCGACGCGTTGCGCCAGCACGGATTCGACCTCGGCCGAGGCGGTCGGCCGGCCATCGATGTAGATCGCACCGTGCGCGTCGACAGTCACGGTGACGACCGCGGCACGCGGGTCACGCGCCGCCGCGGCCGCCTTCGGCAGGTCGACGCGGATCGCATGCGTCATCAGCGGCGCGGCGACCATGAAAATCACCAGCAACACGAGGACGACGTCGACGAGTGGCGTCACGTTGATCTCGCCGAGCGGTTCGCCCGCCTCGGCTTCGCGGTAATCGGACTTCATACGGCCGCCCGGCGCGCGCCGCCCGCGTTTCCGGCTTCCGGTATCGCGGCATGCACCGGCGCGTCGGCCCGGAACTGACGCCGTTCGGCAAGCGCGATCAGGTCCTGCCCGAACTCGTCGAGCCCGGCCGTCACGGCCCTGAGCCGGTGCAGGAACAGGTTGTACGCAACGACTGCCGGAATCGCGACGCCGATACCGACCCCGGTCGCGACCAGCGCCTGGCCGATCGGCCCCGCGATCGCGTCGATGCCGTTCGTGGCCGACGCCGCCATCGATTGCAACGTGTGGACGATGCCGAATACGGTGCCGAACAGCCCGACGAACGGCGCGACGTTCGCGATCGACGCGAGCACGGTGAGCCCGCGCTCGAGCGGCCGCTGCTCGCGCCGGATCTCGCGCGCGAGCGTGCGTTCGAGCATGTCGCGGCGATCCCACGCGACGAGCGTGGCCGGTGCATCCGGTTCGGCCGCTTCAAGATCGCGCAATGCCATGCACATGGCGCGCTGCACGCGCGCGTTCGGGCTCGCGGCCGTATCGTCGTCGGCCGGTATCGCCAATGCCGTGCGATCGCTTCGGCCAGTGGCGAAGCGGCGGTTGCCGATCGCGACGCGCACGTACAGCAGCGCCTTCGCGACGATCAGCGTCCAGGTGAGCGCCGACAGCACCGCGAGGAGCGCGAACGCGCCAACGACCGCGTAGTGGATGTAATCAGACATGACGGATTCCTTAGTTTCCGAGTTTGAACACGACCGGCACCCTGACCCAGCCGTCGATCGATTCCGCGCCGCGCTTCGCCGGTACGAAGCGCCAGTCCCTGACCGCCGCGACGGCCGCGTCGTCGAGCGCATCGTGTCCGCTGCTTGCCGACAGCAGGACCTGGTCGGGCAGGCCGCTCGCGAGCACGTGCACGTTCAGGAACGTGGTGCCTTCCCAGCCGCGTCGCTGCGCGACGTCCGGGTAATCGGGTGCGGGGTTGTGCAGATAGGCAGCCGCGAAGCGCGGCGCGGTTATGGGTGCGGATTCGGCCGCGGGCGGTGCGGCGGGGGCCGTGCGTACGGGCGCCACCGCGCTTTCCGCCGAAGCGTGTGCAGCGGCCGGCGGTGCCGGTGCCGGCAAGGCGCGCGGGCCCACATTGTCCGGCCGGTCGACTGCGGCAGCGGCGGTGGTGACGGGCGAGCGCGCAGGCTTTGCATGGTCGACCTGCCGAGGCGCCGGCAGGTTCGCTGGATTCTCCCGGTGCGCAACCGCATCGCGGCTCGCATACGCGTGCGCCGGCGGGACCGACGGCGCGACCTCCGCGCGACGCGGCACGCCCGGCGCGGCAACACGCGCGGATGCGCTCGCGTCCACCTCGACGTCGAGCGCACGGGGCAGCATCGGTCGCAGATCGGGCACGAATGCATGCCAGAGCGCGACCATGATGGCCGCATGCGCGGCGAATACGATCAGCGCGACGGCGTGCAGCGGTTCGCGTGTGCGCGCTGCCTGCGGCGTCTCGATCGTCTCCAGATACGGGCCGGCAGGCGCGACGCCATACGCGAGCGCGGCCACGCGGCGGCGAGCGGACCTGCGAGTAGCCTCAGACGAAATCGGGACATGCATGGCGGTCTCTCGCTGCGCGGAATCGTTCCCGTTTCGAACCGCAAGAAGCATGCCGATGCGCACATCGCCTGGTCGGCTGCAGGTCGAAGCCGCCACGCGGCCACGCACCTGTTGCAGTTCGTGCCACCCCTGTTGCACCTGTGTCAATCTGGATCAGTGGCACGCTGTTCAAGCCGCCGTGCACGTGATCGTCGCCCGGATCGATCGAGCATCCCGGTGCGCGTCGTCCGCCGCGATGCGTCAGTCGCATCGGATAACAGAATATCGGATTCGTCCGTCGTCGACGATCACCTTTCCGCCGTCGCATCTCGACGCGCTCACGAAGCACACCTGGAAGAGCGTCGCCATTCGTCACGCACCGCGCGCCGTGCGTCGCGCGCGCCGCACCCGCCCGCGCACTGTCATCTTTCGCAACACTCCGCCCGCGGCTGTCCCCGAACGCAACAGGCGCGGACCACCCACGCCGCCGCACCGGCGTCGCCGCAGCGCGCGCAATCGGCCGCTGTGCCTTGCGTGGCGCGGCTCGCACCGCAGTGGCATGCGATTTGCGTAACTGGCTGCGCACTGGACCCGGAACCCCACCCCGCCGGCCCGGCCATGTGTTGGCCGCGGTGCGACCACAATGACTCAGGAGACAACCATGAAAAAACTCTCGGCTTCGACGAGCCGACTGGCAACGATCGGCATCGCGGCAGCAGCAGCCATCGTCTTGAATCCCGGCCTGGTGGACGCCGCCGCGGATTATCCGGCCGTCACGTACCAGCGGCTCACGGACGCGCAACGCGATCCGGGCTGGCTCACCTACTACCGCACCTACAACGGCCAGGCGCATTCGCCGCTCAAGCAGATCGACCCGTCGAACGTCAAGCAGCTCACGCAGGCGTGGAGCTACAAGTTTCCGGCCGAGCTGAAGCAGGGCTTCGAAGCCACGCCGATCGTCAACGGTCGCTACCTGTTCGTGACCACGCCGAAGGACAACGTGTACGCGTTCGATGCGGCCACCGGCGCGCAACTGTGGAAATACGAGCCGAAGCTCGGAGCCGAGTCGTTCAAGACCGCCTGCTGCGACGTCGTGAACCGCGGCGTCGCGCTGTACGGCAAGAACGTCTACGTCGCGATGCTGAGCGGCGAAGTGGCCGCGCTCGACGCACAGACCGGCGCACTGGTATGGAAGAAGCAGATGTTCGAACCGGGGCTCGGCTACGCGTTCTCGCTCGCCCCGCTCGCGCTCGACGGCGCGATCGTCGTCGGCAGCTCGGGCGGCGAATACGGCGCACGCGGCTTCATCGCGGCGCTCAGCCCGAACGACGGCACGCTTCTGTGGAAGCGCTTCACGATCCCCGGCCAGGGCGAGAAGCACGCCGATACCTGGCCCGACGGGATGCAGGCGCACGGCGGTGCACCGGCCTGGCTGACCGGCACCTACGACGCGGCGACGCGCACGCTGTACTGGGGCGTCGGCAACCCGGGGCCGTGGCTCGCGGACCTGCGCCCGGGCGACAACCTCTACTCCGATTCGCTGCTCGCGCTGGACCCGAAGAACGGCGACCTCAAGTGGCACTACCAGTATACGAAGCACGACACCTGGGACTATGACGGCGTCAACACGCCGGTGCTCGCGACCATCAAGTACAAGGGCAAGGAACACGACGCGATCATCCACGCGGACCGCAACGGCTACTTCCACGCGCTCGACCGCGACACCGGCAAGCTGATCTACGCGGAGCCGTTCGTGCGGGCGACGTCCGTCACCGGCTACACGGAAGACGGCGCGCCGATCCAGGATCCCGCGAAGTACCCGAAGGTCGGCACGACGATCGACACGTGCCCGAGCTTCCTCGGTGGCAAGAACTGGTGGTCGGTGTCGTACGACCCCGAGCGCCATCTCGCGGTCGTGCCGTCGCTGCATGCGTGCATGAGCCTGTCGGGCAAGTCGGTCAACTACATGGAAGGGCTGCCGTATCTCGGCGAAGGCTTCGAAATCAAGCCCGAACCGGGCAGCGAAGGCTACGGCGAACTCCAGGCGATCGACGTCAACACCGGCAAGAAGGTGTGGAGCCACTGGAGCAAGCTGCCGTGGAACGGCGGCGTCGCGACGACCGCGAGCGGCCTCGCGTTCAGCGGCTCGCTCGACGGCCACCTGTACGCATTCGACGTGTCGACCGGCAAGGTGCTGTGGGAGAGCCCGAAGCTCGCGAGCGGGATCATCGCGCAGCCGTCGGTATTCGAAGTCGACGGCAAGGAGTACGTCGCCGTGCTCGCCGGCTACGGCGGCGCGAATCCGATCTGGGGCGGCCCGATGGCCAAGGCGGCCGACGACGTGCCGCGCGGCGGCACGCTGTACGTGTTCGCCCTCGACCGCGGCTGATCGTTACCGGCCGTCCGCATTGCGCCCGCGCCGCCGGCGCGGGCGCCCTCTCCGCTTTCCAACCGAGCGTACATCATGAACATTCGACTTTCCCGCCTCGCCGTGGCCTGTGCGCTCGCGGCAGGCACGGCGCTGACCCCGGCGCTGTCCGCCGCCGCGACGCCGGTGCGCGTCTGCTCGCTGCCCGGTACGCCGACGGCCGCGCTCGACAAGGCCGTCGCGCGCGAGGTGTTCCGCACGGCCGGCATCGCCGCGACCTTCGCCGCGCACGACGCCGGCGGCAACGACGACGACGGCGTGTCCGCGCACGAACTCGCCGGCATCCTCGAACACGATTGCGACGTGCTCACCGGCTTTCCGCGCTCGGCCATCGCCGACGCGTCCGACACGAAGCTGCTGTTCTCGCAGGGCTATCTGCGCTCCGGCTACGTGAGCGTCACGCGCCGCGACGCCACCGCGCCGTCGACCGACCGCGAGATCGTCGCGGCCACCTACGCGAGCCCCGCGCAGCTGATCGCGGTCCAGCAGAAGAACGCGCGCTTCGATCTGGAGAACACGTCCGAGCAAACGGTCGCCGCCGTGGCGAGCGGCCGCGCGCACCGCGCGATCGTCTGGTATCCGGCCGTCGTCGCCTACCAGGCCGCGCATCCGAAACAGGCGTTCCGCATCGGTGCGACGTCGTCGCCGTATGCGGACTGGCAACTGACGTTCGCGTTCGCCGCGCGCTCGGCCGCGCTGCAGCAACGCATCGACGCGGCCCTCGCGCGCATGAAGCAGGACGGCCGGCTCGCCGCGCTGACCCGCAAGTGGGCGCTGCCCGGCAGCGCGCTCGAGGCGCACGAGTCGCATGAATCGCGCACGCCGGCGCGCTTCCTCGACGGCGCGACGGCATCCGCCGGCCGCGCGACCGGCGGCATCCTGCGCGCGCGCGGCGTGCCGGCCGGCGGCGGCTTCATCCGCGTCGGCGCGAGCACCGGCGATCCCGCGCCGGCGTTCGACGCCGCGCAGGCCGCGCATGGCAAGGAGATCTACGGCAATGCATGCGCGAAGTGCCACGGCGCCGACCTCGAAGGCGACACGGCGCCCGCATTGAGCGGCCCGTCGTTCGCGCCGCTGTCGCATTCGCACCTGACGATCGGCGGCGTGTTCGGCTACATGGCGACCAACATGCCGGCGGATCAGCCGGGCAAGCTGAAGGACGAAGAATACGCGGACGTGATGGCCTTCCTGCTCGCATCGAACGGCTATGTCGGCGGCAAGACCAAGCTGACGGCCGATACCGCGCGCGCGTCGACCGCGCCGCTCGTCGCCGGTCCCGCCGCACACAAGGACGCCAGCCAGTAACACCGGGCAAGCAGCTTCGCCACACGACGCGGGCCGCACCCTTCCACACGATTTCATCTTCACCAGGAAACGACCGTGACGCACCCGACCTCCCGCAGAACCTTCATCGTCAACACCCTCGGCCTGTGCGCGGCACTCGCCGCCGCGCGCCCGGCATTCGCGGCGCCGCCGCTCGTCGACGAGAACGACGCCGCCGCGAAGACGCTCGGCTATCGCGCCCGTGCCGCGAGCGTCGACGCCGCGAAGTTCCCGAAGTACCAGGCCGGCGACCGCTGCGCGAATTGCCGCTTCTACAAGGGCGACGCATCGGACACCGCCGGCACGTGTCCGATGTTTGGCGGCAAGTCGGTCGCGGCGGACGGCTGGTGCAACGTCTATGCCAAGCGCGCGTGACGCGGCGCGCGACGGGATGCCGGCGCGGCGCGCCGCGGCGCCCGCGGCCGGCAGCGACGACGGCGCGCCGCCGCACGCCGTCGCGCATCTGCACGCACTGATCGCAACCGGCCTGTCGCGCGGCTTCGTCACGCGCGGCGACATCATCGATGCGCTGCCGGACGACGACGCGAACGACAGCGGCATCGATACGGCGGCCGCGGTGCTCGGCGAACTCGGCATCGCGGTGTGCGACGGTGCGGATACGTCAGGCGGCTGGACGCTCGAGCGCTACTTCCGCCCCGCGCCGCCCGCCCGCGCATGGGTCGACGGCGCCGGCGCCCTCGCCGCGGCCGACCTGCTCGCACCGCGCACGACCGATCCGGTCCGGCTGTACCTGCGCGAGATGGGCTCGACGCCGCTCCTCACGCGCGACGAGGAATTCGCGCATGCGCAGCGGATCGAGCGTGGCCGCGCGGCGTCGGTCACGGTGCTGTGCGGCGATCCGGATGCGCTCGACGCGCTGGTGGCGATCCGCACCGAGATCGCGGAATGCCGGGCCGCCGCATCGACCTACGTGATCTTTCTCGACGACGGCGTGCGCGACGATGCGACTACCGCGGACGCAAACACGCACGCGGGGGCCTCACCGGCCGCCACCGGCGAACCCGCGCGCGACGACGACACGCCGCCGGAGGATTCGGCCTGGCGCGACGCAGTGCTGGCGCGGCTGGCCCGCATCGATGCCTTCGCGCATGGCATCCGCGCGGCACTCGCGGCCGGTGGCACCACTTGTTCCGCGTACCGCACGCAAGTCAGCGACGCCGCCGCGCTGCTCGGCACGCTGCGCCTGTCCGCGCGCGCGCTCGAGCGGATGAGCGAGCCGTTGCGCGCCCGCGCACGCCGGCACGGCGCGTTGCGGGGCCGGCTGGAGCGGCTGCTGGCCCAAGCGGGTGCGCCGCCGTCGTTCGCGCGTGTGGCCGACGACGACCATGCCGGCTGGCTCGCGTCGTGCATCGCCGCGCATCCGTGCTGCGAGCCGGTGCTGACACGGCACGCCGCCGCGCTCGTCGATGCGCGCGACGCGCTTGTGCGCGGTGCCGGTGCGCCGGAGCTGCCGCCCGGCGCGACCGCGTCGCTCGATGCACGCCTCGGTGCGATCGAACGCGCGATGCAGCCGGCGCGGACCGGACTCTTCGATGCGAACCTTCGCCTCGTCGTGTCGATCGCGAAGCGCTATCCCGATCGCGGCCTGCCGTTCGCGGACCTGATCCAGGAAGGCAACATCGGCCTGTTGAAAGCGATCGAGCGCTACGACTACCGGCGCGGCTTCCGGTTCTCCACCTATGCGACCTGGTGGATCCGGCAGGCGATCACGCATGCGCTCGCCGACCTCGGACGCACGATCCGCGTGCCGACCCATACGGTCGACGCGCTCAACAAGCTGACGCGGATTGCGCGCGACCATCGGCAGCGCGCGGGCACCGCCGCGACGCCGGCGGAACTCGCCGCGCACATGGGCGAGCCGGTCGAGAAAGTCCGCGACCTGATGGCGATCGTGAAGGAACCGGTGTCGGCCGACGTGCCGGTCTCGCCGGAAGGTGACATGACGTTCGCCGACGTCGCGCCGGACGTGTCGACGCCGTCGCCCGAAGACGCTGCCGGCGCCGCGCAGTTGCGGGACGCGATCGCCTGCGCGATCGACCGGCTGCCGCCGCGCGAGGCGATGGTCCTGAGGCTGCGCTACGGGTTGCACACGGACGAAGGATGCTCGCTGCGCGACATCGGCCGTCAGTTGAACCTGTCCGCCGAACGCGTGCGGCAGATCGAGGCATCGGCGCTCGCCCGCCTGCGCGCGTCCGACGGGCTCGGCATACTGCGTTCGTTCATCGCATAGCACGCGTCCGGTCGGCGTCGCGCACGCCGATCATCGTTCGCCGTGTTGTCACCTGCAACACCCGCTGCTGCATTTCGACGCAACGCACGCCACGGAAACGACGTCGCGCGTTCGATCCGACCATGATTTGCAGTCCATAGCGAACTGCGATCACCGCCCGGCAACGCGTACGCACGCGGTGCCAGCCGGTTACCGGCGCGATTGGCATGCAAGTTGCGTTTCTACCGTCACGCCCCACCCTACGATTCCCATGGAGAACACCTTGACCGCCCTCGTATCGATCCTTCAGGAGCGCCGGATCTTCGAACCGACAGCCGACACGCGAGCGCGCGCGACCATTTCCGGCATGCCGGCCTACCGTGCGCTGGCCGCCGAAGCCGAGCGCGATTACGAAGGCTTCTGGGGGCGTCTCGCACGCGAGGGCCTCAGCTGGCACAAGCCGTTCACGAAGGTGCTCGACGAGAGCGACGCGCCGTTCTACAAGTGGTTCGACGACGGCGAACTGAACGCGTCGTACAACTGCCTCGACCGTCACGTCGAAGCCGGCAACGGCAAGCGCGTCGCGGTGATCTTCGAGGCCGACGACGGCACCGTCACCCGCGTCACCTATGCCGATCTCCTCGCGCGCGTATCGCGTTTCGCGAACGCGCTGAAGAAGCGCGGGATCGGCAAGGGCGATCGCGTCGTCATCTATATTCCGATGTCGATCGAAGGCATCGTCGCGATGCAGGCTTGTGCACGCATCGGCGCGACGCACTCGGTCGTGTTCGGCGGCTTCTCCGCGAAATCGCTGAACGAGCGGCTCGTCGACGTCGGCGCGGTCGCGCTGATCACGGCCGACGAGCAGGCGCGCGGCGGCAAGACGCTGCCGCTCAAGAGCATCGCCGACGAAGCGATCGCGATGGGCGGCTGCGAAGCGGTGAAAAGCGTGATCGTCTATCGCCG
>NZ_JSZN01000026.1:0-55983 GCF_000801975.1 Burkholderia sp. A9
GCTCGGCGTCGCGGCCGGCGACCGCGTCGCCGCGATGTGCCTGAACACGCCCGCGTTCGTCGACCTGATGTTCGGCGCGTGGCGGCTCGGCGCCGCGTTCGTGCCGATCAACCACAAGCTGCAGGCGCCGGAAGTCGACTATGTGCTCGAACACAGCCGCAGCAAGGTGATCCTGTTCGACGCGGTGCTCGCGCCGGTGCTGGCGCGCGTGATCCATCCGGCGCGGCGGCTCGTCACCGAAGGCCATGCCGCCGGCGTGCCGAACTTCGACGCGATGCGCGCGGCGATGGACGGCGTCGCGGGCATCGAACCGGCCGACGGCGACGTCGCGCAGATCCTCTACACGTCCGGCACGACCGGACGCCCGAAAGGCTGCGTGCACAGCCACCGCACGGTGACGTTCGCGGCGATGGCGGCGGCGCTCGCGACCGGCATCGGCCGCCACGAACGCACGCTGATGGCGATGCCGATCTGGCATTCGTCGCCGCTGAACAACTGGTTCGGCGGCACGCTGTATGCGGGCGGCACCGTCGTGCTGCTGCGCGAATACCATCCGCTGCGCTTCCTGCAGGCCATCGAGCGCGAGCGCGTGACGCTGTATTTCGGCGCGCCGGTGTCGTACACGCTGCCGCTCGACACGATCGACGGCTTCGCGGCGTTCGACCTGTCGAGCGTGCGCGCGTGGCTGTACGGCGGCGGCCCGATCGGCACCGCGCAGGCCGAACGGCTCGCGCGCGCGTATCGCACCAACGCGTTCTTCCAGGTGTACGGGATGACGGAAACGGGCCCGGCCGGGACCACGCTGTATCCGGACGAGCAGATCGCAAAGGCCGGCTCGATCGGCCGCCAGGGCGGCCCCGGCGTCGACCTGCGGGTCGTGCGGATCGATGGTGCCGACGCCCAACCGGGCGACACCGGCGAGATCTGGCTGAAGGCCGACAGCATGATGCTCGGCTATCTCGACGACACGGCCGCGACGCGCGCCGCGTTCGCGCCGGGCGGCTGGTACCGCACCGGCGACATCGCGCGCATCGATCAGGATGGCTACCTGTTCATTGTCGACCGGCTGAAGGACATGATCGTGACGGGCGGCGAGAACGTCTATTCGAAGGAAGTGGAGGACGTGCTCGGCGCGCATCCGGGCGTCGCCGAGGCGGCCGTCGTCGGCATGCCGCATCCTGACTGGGGCGAGACGGTCGTCGCGCATGTCGTGCTGCGCGCCGGCACCGCGCGCGATGCCGATGCGCTGCGCGCGTTCTGCGGCGAGCGGCTCGCCGCGTACAAGATCCCGCGCGAATTCGTGTTTGCGGAAACGCTGCCGCGCACACCGACCGGCAAGCTTCAGAAGTTCCTGCTGCGCACGCGCCGCGAGTAGCAACCAAGCAGCGCGCGTTCGATCGACGCGTCGATGCGTCGATGCCAAGGACAAAGAAAAAGCCACCGGACCCGACGGCCCGGTGGCTTTCTCGCATGGTGCGCGAGGCGGCGCCCTTCGACGCCGCCCGCGACTCAGGTGCTGCTTACTTGCCGCCGATGCTCTTCAGCGGCTTCCACTCGCCCTTCTCGACCTTGTACATCGTGATGCCGCCGTTCTTCAGGTCGCCCTTCGCGTCGTACGCGACGTGCGACGACGTGACGCCGGACATGTCGGTCTTCGCGAGCACCGGCAGGTACTTCGCCGGGTCGGTCGAATCGGCCTTCTTCATCGCGTTGAGCATCGCCATCGCGCCGTCGTACGCGTACGGCGAGTAGGTCTGCACGTCTTCGCCGAAGCGCTTCTTGTACTTGTCGGCGTAGGTCTTGCCGCCCGGCATTTCTTCCAGCGGGAGGCCTGCCAGCGATGCGATCGTGCCGTCGGCCGCGTTGCCCGCGATCTTCAGGAACGTCGGCGTCTTCACCATTTCGCCGCTCATCAGCGGAGCCGTCATGCCGAGCGTCTTCATCTGCTTGACCATCGGCGCTGCCTGCGAATCCGCGCCGCCGTAGTAGACGAGGTCCGGCTTCGCCGCCTTCAGCTTGGTCAGGATCGCCTTGAAGTCGACCGCCTTGTCGTTCGTGAATTCACGGTCGACGATCGTCGCGCCGCCGGCCTTCGCGGCCTTCTCGAACTGGTCGGCGAGACCCTGGCCGTAGGCCGTGCGGTCGTCGACGATCGCGATCTTCTTCATGCCGAGATCCTTCGACGCGAACGTGCCCGCCACCGAGCCCTGCTGCGTGTCGGACGTCATCATGCGGAAGGTCGTCTTGTAACCCTGCTGCGTGTATTCCGGCGCCGTCGCCATCGCGATTTCCGGAATGCCGGCGTTCGCGTAGATGCGCGAGGCCGGGATCGTCGTGCCCGAGTTGAAGTGGCCGAGCATGCCCTTGATGCCGTCGTCGACGAGCTTCTGCGCGACCGTCGTGCCGGTGCGCGGGTCAGCCTGGTCGTCTTGCGTCTCGAGCACGAACTTCACCGGCTTGCCGCCGATCTTCGGGTTCGTCGCGTTGAAGTCTTCCAGCGCGAGCGCGATCCCGTTCTGCATATCCTTGCCGTAGTGAGCCTGGGCGCCCGTCATCGGCCCTGCGTAACCGATCTTCACGTCATCCGCATGGGCCGTCCCCGCCAGCGACATGACCGCGACGAACGTCGCGCCTGCCAGCTTTTTCATCGTGTGTTGCATAGCATCTCCTTGGTACCAGGGTAAATGGAGCGGCTTCGGGATCGCCTTGCCGCTTCCTTTGTTTGATCCGAACGGCAAGGATGGTCAGCCGATCGTCATCAAATTCGCATTGCCGCCCGCCGCCGCCGTGTTCACGCTCACGGAGCGCTCGGTCAGCAGCCGCTCGAGCGCGTAGTCTTCCACATCGCCGTGCTCGAACGCGCCCGCCGACACACCCTGCACCGACACGATCGGGCCCGGCCGCTGCGCGATTTCCTTCACGAGCGTCTGCAGTTCGTCGCTGTCGCCTTCGAACAGCACCGCGTCGAACGGCACGTCCGCCTGCTTGCGCACAGCCGCATGCGCCTTCAGCGCAGCCGGCAGCGCGGCCACCAGCGCCTCGCCCGCCGCACCGGCGAACAGCGCGCGGTTGCCGGTCGCCAGCACCGCCGCAAACTGCGCGCGGGCCCCGCTCGGCGTTGCCGCGACACACAGCACCGTGCCGCGCGGGCCGAGTGTATACGTGTTTCGCTCACCCGTCGGCCCGGTCAGCACTGCGGTCGCGCCGGCCGGCACCTGCGCGAGATAGCCGTCGCAGCGTGCGGCGAGCGCCGGCTCGCGCTGCTCGATCAGCCAGTCGCGCAGCGCGGTGAGCACTGCCGCCGGATTGCCGCGCGCGTCGCCTTCGACTGCGCCGTCCGCGATCAGCATCTGCGCGAGCGAACGCGGCAGGCCCGACGGACGCGTCGCGAGCAGGCGCTGCAGGTACAGCGCGCCGCCGGCCTTCGGGCCCGTGCCCGACAGCCCTTCGCCGCCGAACGGCTGCACGCCGACCACCGCGCCGATCACGTTGCGGTTCACGTAGATGTTGCCGACGTGCGCGTTCGAGATCACGTGCGCGATCGTCTCGTCGATCCGCGTGTGGATCCCGAGCGTCAGGCCGTAGCCCGTCGCGCGGATCTGCTCGAGCAGCTTGTCGAGCTGGCTGCGGCGGTAGCGCACCACGTGCAGCACGGGGCCGAACACCTCACGCTTCAGCTCGTCGATGCTGCCGATCTCGATCAGCGTCGGCGGCACAAACGTACCGTGCGCGCATGCATCGGGCGCCGGCAGTTGCGTGACCGTGTGACCCTTGTCCGTCATCGTCGCGACGTGCGTGTCGATCGTCTGCTTCGCTTCGCCGTCGATCACCGGGCCGACGTCGGTCGACAGCCGGTCCGGATTGCCGAGCGCCAGCTCGTGCATCGCGCCCTTCAGCATCGTCAGCGTGCGGTCCGCGACGTCGTCCTGCAGACACAGAACGCGCAGCGCCGAACACCGTTGACCGGCCGAGTCGAACGACGACTGCATCACGTCTGCGACGACCTGCTCCGCGAGCGCTGACGAGTCGACGATCATCGCGTTCTGGCCGCCCGTTTCGGCGATCAGCGGAATCGGCTTGCCGTCCGGGTCGAGGCGTGCGGACAGCGTCTTGTTGATCAGGCGCGCGACTTCGGTCGAGCCGGTGAACATCACCGCGCGGGTGCGCGCATCGGCGACCAGCGCCGCGCCGACGGTCTCGCCGGTGCCCGGCAGCAACTGCACCGCGCCGGCCGGCACGCCGGCCTCGCGCAGCAGGCGCACGGCCTGGGCGGCGATCAGCGGCGTCTGTTCGGCCGGCTTCGCGAGCACCGTGTTGCCGGCCGCCAGCGCGGCGGCCACCTGGCCCATGAAGATCGCGAGCGGGAAGTTCCACGGGCTGATACAGACCACGGGCCCGAGCGGACGGTGCGTGTCGTTCGAGAATTCATCGCGGATCTGCGCCGCGTAGTAGCGCAGGAAGTCGACGGCTTCGCGGATTTCGGCGATCGCGTTCGGCAGCGACTTGCCGGCTTCGCGCACGATCAGGCCCATCAGCGTGTGCATCTGCGCTTCGAGCAGGTCGGCCGCGCGCACCAGGCAGTCGGCGCGCGCATCGACCGGCGTCGCCTGCCAGATCGGCGCGGCAGCCACCGCGTGCGCCAGCGCCGCGCTCACGTGTTCGGCGGTCGCTTCGCTGACCGTGCCGACCACGTCGCGCTGGTCGGCCGGGTTGCGCACGTCGCGCGCCGGGGCGTCGGCAAGCGCATCGTCGGCGAGCAGCGGCGCCGCGCGCCACGGATGATGCGCGCTCGCGAGCAGCGCGGACGACAGCGACGCGAGACGGTGTTCGTTCGACAGGTCGAGGCCCATCGAGTTGGGACGCTCGTCGCCGTACAGGTGGCGCGGCAGCGGGATCTTCGTGTGCGGCGCGCCGAGCGGCACGACCTTCGCGGCTTCGTCGACCGGGTCGGCGACCAGTTCCTTCACCGATACCGTCTTGTCGGCGATGCGGTTCACGAACGACGTGTTCGCGCCGTTCTCCAGCAGGCGGCGCACGAGGTATGCGAGCAGCGTTTCGTGCGTGCCGACCGGCGCATACACGCGGCACGGACGGTTCAGCTTGTCGCGGCCCGTGACTTCCTCGTACAGCGGCTCGCCCATCCCGTGCAGGCACTGGAACTCATACTGGCCCGGGTAGTAGTTCTGGCCGGCCAGGTGATAGATCGCGGCCAGCGTGTACGCGTTGTGCGTCGCGAACTGCGGGTAGACGGCGTCGGGTGCCGCGAGCAGCTTCTTCGCGCACGCGAGATACGACACGTCGGTGTAGATCTTGCGCGTATAGACCGGATAGCCTTCGAGGCCGTCGACCTGCGCACGCTTGATTTCGGTGTCCCAGTACGCGCCCTTGACCAGGCGGATCATCAGGCGGTGACGGCTGCGGCGCGCGAGGTCGATCAGGTAGTCGATCACGAACGGGCAGCGCTTCTGGTAGCCCTGCACGACGAAGCCGATGCCGTTCCAGCCCGCGAGCTCCGGATCGAAGCACAGCGCCTCGAGCAGGTCGAGCGACAGTTCGAGACGGTCGGCTTCTTCCGCGTCGATGTTCAGGCCGATGTCGTAGCGGCGCGCCAGCAGTGCGAGCGAACGCACGCGCGGCAGCAGCTCGCTCATCGTGCGGTCCTGCTGCGAGCGCGAGTAGCGTGCGTGCAGCGCCGACAGCTTGATCGAGATGCCCGGGCCTTCGTAGATGCCGCGGCCGCCGGCCGCCTTGCCGATCGCGTGGATCGCCTGCTCGTACGACGCGTAGTAGCGCTGCGCGTCCTCTTCGGTCGTCGCCGCTTCGCCGAGCATGTCGTACGAGTAGCGGAAGCCGCGCGCTTCGTATTTACGGCTGTTCGCGAGCGCTTCGGAAATCGTTTCGCCGGTGACGAACTGCTCGCCCATCAGGCGCATCGCCATGTCGACGCCCTTGCGGATCAGCGGCTCGCCGCCGCGGCCGATCAGGCGCGTGAGCGCCGACGACAGGCCCGCTTCGCTGTTGGTCGTCACGAGCTTGCCGGTGATCATCAGCCCCCAGGTCGCCGCGTTCACGAACAGCGACGGCGCGTGGCCGACGTGCGAACGCCAGTCGCCCTTGCTGATCTTGTCGCGAATCAGCGCATCGCGCGTCGCGCGATCGGGAATCCGCAGCAGCGCTTCCGCGAGACACATCAGCGCGACGCCTTCCTGGCTCGACAGCGAGAACTCGTGGATCAGCCCTTCGACGCCGCCGCCCGAGCTCTTCTCGCGCAGCGCCTCGACGAGCGCCGTCGCGAGCGTCTGCACGTCGGCCTGCAGGTTCGCCGGCAGGCGCGCCTGGCCCAGCAGGAACGGCACGCATTCCGGCTCCGGGCGGCGATACGCGGCCGTGATCGCCGCGCGCAGCACCGATTGCGGCTGCACGTTCTGCGCGAACTCGAGGAACGGATGCGGCGAGTTGTCGTCGTCGCCGTCCGGCGACTGGCCGTCGGCGAGCTCCGTGACACCGCTGCTGCCCGACAGCTCGGGCGGCAGCTGGCCGTGCTCGATCCGCTCGAGATACGCGAAGATCGCCTGCTTGATCAGCCAGTGGGGAGTGCGCTCGAGACGCGCGGCCGCGTCTTTCAGGCGCGAGCGGAGAAGGTCGTCGACTTTGACGCCGAGAGTCGTGCTTGCCATGGTGGGTTCGTGCGCCGGTGCGAGCCCGGCAATGTGGTGTGAGAGGATGCGCGAAATCCTACGGCACGCAATAAAAAGGTGCAACCGAATTACGAGATTGGTTGCACCCTTGAGTTACTCAATATAATCAGCCACTTAGACGGTTGCAACCTAGGGGTTGCCCGTGGTCGACGGATCGGTGTTTTCCCTGATCGGGGCGAATTTGCGCGCGCGGGCAAGCTTTGGTGCGTCGCACCGAGGAGGAAATCGGGTTGCACTGGGCGTGCCGGCGGGCGATGCGAGGCAGGGTTGGGACGGGTCCCGACAACGGGATGACAGGTCGCCCGGCGGTCCGGGCGGCAGGTAGCGGCGCACGGCACGGCGGTCGTGGCGGCGCCGCTCGGCTCAGATATCCAGCGGATCGACTTCGACGCTCCAGCGCAGCACGCCCTTCAGCCTGCGCAGCTCCGGCTGCCATGCGCGCAGCGCATGCTGCAGCGCGGCCCGCGACGCGCTTTCGAGCAGCAGCTGCGCACGGTGGACGTTCGCGACCTTCACGATCGTCATCGGCACCGCGTCGTACACGGTCACGCGATCGGCGCCCGGCAGCCCCGGCAATGCGGCCGCGGCCTGCAGCAGGAACGCGAGCGCCGCGTCGAGCGTGCGCCCTTCGGCGCGCAGCAGCGCCTGATAGACGAACGGTGGCAGGTGCGCATCGCGGCGCTCGCCGAGCGTCGAATTCGCGAAGCCGACGTAGTCCTGCCGCCCGAGCGCGTGATAGAGCGCGTGACGCGGGTAACGGGTCTGTACGAGCACCTCGCCCGGCAGCCCGGCGCGCCCCGCGCGGCCGCTCACCTGCATCAGCTGCGCGAACAGCCGCTCGCTCGCGCGGAAGTCGTGCGAAAACAGCGCCGTGTCGGCATTGAGCACGCCGACGAGCGACACACGCTGGAAGTCGTGCCCCTTGGCGATCATCTGCGTACCGACCAGGATGTCGACCTCACCCGCGTGCACGTCCGAGAAAAGCGCCTGCGCGCTGCCCTTGCGCCGCGTGCTGTCCGCGTCAATCCGGAGTACGCGCGCGCCCGGCACGGCCTCGGCGAGCGCTTCCTCGATACGCTGCGTGCCGCGCCCGAGCGGCGCGATATCCACGTTCCCGCACTCCGGGCATGACCGCGGAATGCGTGCCTCCCAGCCGCAGTGATGGCAGCGCAGCGCGTGCTCCGGTTTGTGCAGCACGACGTAGGCGCTGCAGCGCGGACACCCGGCGACCCAGCCGCACGCGTCGCAGGCGAGCTGCGGCGCATAACCGCGCCGGTTCAGGAACACGAGGCTCTGTTCGCTGCGCTCGAGCCGCGCCTTCAGCGCCGCGACGAGCGGCCCCGACAGCCCGCCCATCGACGCGCGCCCGCGCCGCCGCTCCTCCTCGAGATCGATCAGCCGCACGGTGGGCAGCGTCGCGTCGGCCACCGCGCGGCGCGACAGCGTGAGCCGCGTGTAGCGGCCCTGCTCGGCCTGCCACCAGGTCTCGAGCGACGGCGTCGCCGAACCGAGCACGACCGGAATGCCGAGATACTTCGCGCGCCACACCGCGAGATCGCGCGCCGAATAGCGCAGCCCTTCCTGCTGCTTGTACGCGGGCTCGTGCTCCTCGTCGACGACGATCAGCGCGAGCGTCGGCAGCGATGCGAGCACGGCGAGCCGCGTGCCGAGCACGATCCGCGCGCGGCCCGTGTGTGCGGCGAGCCAGTTGCGCGCGCGCTCGCCCTCGGCGAGCCCGCTGTGCAAGGTGACGATCGCATCGTCGGCGAGCGTGCCCGCGAAGCGCGCGCGAAACGCGGCCTCGAACTGCGGCGTCAGGTTGATTTCGGGAACGAGCACGAGCGCTTGTGCGTCAGCGCGCGCGTCGAGCAGCGCCGCGAGCGCATGCAGATAAACCTCGGTCTTGCCGCTGCCCGTCACGCCGTGCAGCAGGAACGGTGCGAAGCCCTGCGCGGCGCGGATCGCGTCGAGCGCCTCGGCCTGCTGATCGGTGAGCGCCGGCGGCACAGCTCGTCCACTGGTTGTCGACAGGTTATCCACAGCTTTGGGCACAGGCGCATCGGCCCAGCCGATTTCCTCGACGCCGACCCAGCCGCGCGCCGCCCAGTCGTCGAGCGTCGCGCCCGCCTTCGGGTGCAGCGCGCGCGCGTCGGGCAGCGTCAGCGAATCGGTGTCGGCGAGCGCCTGCGCGAGCCGCCGCAGCGCGGCCCCGCGCGCGGGCAGTGCGTCGGGGAGCGCCGCGCGGCCGGCTTCGGTCAGCCGGTAGCGCACCTCGGGCGCCAGCAACCGCCCCCAGCGCTCCGCGTCGCGCAGCGCCTGCGGCAGCGCCGGCAGTGCGACTTCGCCGCGGCCGCGCTGGTAGTAGTCGGCCGCGAACGAGACGAGCGCGAGCCAGTCCGGCGACAGCGGCGGCAGTTCGGTGCAGATCGCGTCGACCGCACGCAGCCGCGACGGCGGCACGTCGGTGTGAGTCGTCACTTCGCAGACGAGCCCGACGACCTGCCGCTTGCCGAACGGCACCTGCACGAGCGTGCCGGGCTCAGGTGTCGGCTGGGCGTCGCAGCGGTAATCGAACAGGGTGGCGAGCGGATGGTCGAGCGCGACCCGCAGGTAGGTGCCGTCCATCACCGCGCTCCGGCGGCGGCTCGGGCCGTGCGGACGGCTGGCACCCGCGGCCGCGGGACGGCGGCGGACTTAAAGTAAAACTTCAGATTCGGCGCTAAGTTTTGGATTCGCATTAGGAATCGCCGTATACCCTGACCAGCCTGTGGATAACTTTGTTGAGAACTCGCCGTTCAACCGCCGCGAAGCGCCCGGGGCCGTGCTTTCCGCTGTTTTCACCTGCCGTATGCCGCCCCCCGCGGAGCCTTATCCCATAAGGCTGCTATTCAAATTACCGCACCATAGCGAGACAATTCGACCGATACAGGGCTCTACCGCGCTGCAACGTGGAAAATGTGCATAAGTCAAGTCTTGACAAGCAACGAATCGGCAACAGGTGCGGGATTGCGCCCTGTTTAGCGCCGACAGCGAAACGCTGTCACCCCGCAGTGCAGCATGACAGCGCTTGCGTTCAGCCCGCCGCTCCGCTACGGATCGCGCGGCTGTGAGTGTGCACTTCGTCGACCAGTTCGGCGACGTGGTCGGGCGACGTGAACTGCGAGATGCCGTGGCCGAGGTTGAATACGTGGCCCGGGTGGTTGCCGTAGCTGTCGAGTACGGCGCGCGCCTGCTCGCGCACCGCGGCCGGCGGCGCAAACAGGATCGTCGGGTCGAGGTTGCCCTGCAGCGCGACGCGCCCCGCGACGCGCTCGCGCGCGGTGCCGAGGTTGACCGTCCAGTCGAGCCCGACCGCGTCGACGCCGGTCGCCGCGATTTCCTCGAGCCACAGCCCGCCGCCCTTCGTGAAGGTAATCACCGGCACCCGCTCGCCGTCGTGCTCGCGCTTGAGCTGCGACACCACGCGGCGGATGTAGTCGAGCGAGAAGCGCTGGTATGCGCCGTCGGCCAGCGCGCCGCCCCACGTATCGAAGATCATCACGGCCTGCGCGCCGGCTTCGATCTGCGCGTTCAGGTATGCGGCCACGGCTTGCGCGTTCACGTCGAGGATCCGGTGCATCAGGTCGGGGCGCGAATACGCCATCGACTTCACCGTGCGGAAATCGTCCGACCCGCCGCCTTCGACCATGTAGCACGCGAGCGTCCACGGGCTGCCCGAGAAGCCGATCAGCGGCACGCGCTGGCGGCCCTGGCCGTCGGTCAGCGCGCGGCGGATCTCGCGCACGGCGCCGGTCACGTAGCCGAGCGTCTCCTCGATGTCCGGCACCGCGAGTTTCGCGACGTCGGCCTCGGTGCGCACCGGATGCGCGAACTTCGGCCCTTCGCCGACCTGGAAGTCGAGGCCGAGGCCCATCGCGTCGGGAATCGTCAGGATGTCCGAGAACAGGATCGCGGCGTCGAGCGGGAAGCGCTCGAGCGGCTGCAGCGTCACTTCGGTCGCGTAGTCGGGATTCTTCGCGAGGCCGAGGAAGCTGCCGGCGCGCGCACGCGTCGCGTTGTATTCGGGCAGGTAGCGGCCGGCCTGACGCATCAGCCAGATCGGCGTGTAGTCGGTCGGCTCGCGCAAAAGCGCACGCAGGAAGGTGTCGTTGAGCAGGGTATGGGCCACGGTAGGAGCGACGATGCGAAGGCAAAGCGGCATTTTACCGGAGCGGGGCCGCGAGGCTGCGTATGCCGTTGCGATGGCGGCCATATGACGCGCGCGATGGCTCCGTTATGATCGGACGCTGATATCAAACCGAACGAAGGAGGAGACCGATGAAGACATTCGCCACGCTCGCTGCGGCCGCCATGCTGTGCTGCGCCGCCGCGCACGCGCAGACCGGCGCGGGCGCCGTCGCCGCCGGCTCGCGGCTCGACGACGTGCTCGCACGCGGCTCGCTGCGCGTATGCACGACGGGCGACTACAAGCCGTATTCGTACTACCGGACGGACGGCCGCTTCGAGGGCATCGACATCGACATGGCCGAATCGCTCGCGAAATCGCTCGGCGTGAAGGCCGACTACGTGAAGACGAGCTGGTCGAACCTCACCGGCGACTTCGTCGCGAAGTGCGATATCGCGGTCGGCGGCGTCTCGACCACGCTCGAGCGCCAGAAGCGCGTGTTCTTCACGCAGCCGTACGTCGTCGACGGCAAGACGCCGATCGTGCGCTGCGCGGACGCCGACAAGTACCAGACCGTCGCGCAGATCGACCGGCCCGAGACGCGCGTGATCGTGAACCCGGGCGGCACCAACGAGCGCTTTGCGAAGCAGTTCTTCACGCACGCGAACCTGAGCGTCTATCCCGACAACGTGACGATCTTCAAGCAGATCCTCGCCGGCAAGGCAGACGTCATGGTGACGGATGCGTCCGAGACGCTGCTGCAGCAAAAGCTGAACCCGGGCCTGTGCTCGGTGCATCCGGACAAGCCGTTCCAGTTCGGCGAAAAGGCGTACATGGTGCCGCGCGGCGACGTCGCGTTCCAGCAGTACGTCGACCAGTGGCTGCACCTCGCGCTGTCGACCGGCGAATACCAGGCGATCTCCGACAAGTGGCTGAAATAAGCGCAATCGCGCGCGGCAACGGCAACCCATTGCGCGCACCGACCCCGGTAACGGCCGGTGAAATCGGTGCGGGCGGCGGTGTCCGGCGCCCCTCCGTTACACATGGGCCGCCGCGCGGCGCGTGCGAAACCGTGAAAATTGTCCGAACGGACGACTATCGCGCGCCGCGATCACGTTTCAAAATCTTTCTGACGAATCAATCGTCATGGGCGGGATCTGCCGCGCGATGCACATTCCGGCGTGTAAATCGGCAATTCATCGATCCCGATACGCATGAAAAACGCATTGCGCGCATACGATGAAAACTCTGCGGAAAAGATAAGTAAATATGACCTTTATCAGGACCCCGAAAACAGCAAAATATCCCGGAAAGCCTTATCTGGCGGGCGTTACAACCTGAAACACTTTGTTACCGCGAGGGGTCATTAATTCGCCCACAATGGGCTCAACGGTTTCAACACGGATGCGGTCTCGTGTGCCAAGTGTGAGCGGACGCGAAGCGCTGCGAGCCAGTCGGTCACGTACCGAAGCCCTTCCGAGGGGCATCCCTGTTGGAGTCGTTTCCGGCCCCCCGCCGGACTCGGTTTCATCTTTGGTCTCCTCGCGCTAACCCCGTAGCGTGTGGTTTTTAGCGGGCTAATAAGCCCGCTTTTTTTCGTCTATCGAAACCGCAACGGCCCGCAGGCCGCCGCGTTTTTCCCGCCGCCTGACCGTGTTACGCGGTCTTCTGCACATCGAGCTTCAGTTCCTCGATCATCCGTTCGCGCATCACGAACTTCTGCACCTTGCCCGTCACCGTCATCGGCAATTCGTCGACGAAGCGGACGTAGCGCGGAATCTTGTAGTGCGCGATCTGCCCGTTGCAGAACGCCCGCACGTCGTCCTCCGACATCTGCTCGTCCGCACGCAGCACGATCCACGCGCACAGCTCCTCACCGTATTTCGCATCGGGCACACCGAACACCTGCGCGCTCTGAATCTTCGGATGCCTGAACAGGAATTCCTCGATCTCGCGCGGATACACGTTCTCGCCGCCGCGGATCACCATGTCCTTGAGCCGGCCGACGATGTTGCAGTAGCCGTCCGCGTCGAGCGTCGCGAGGTCGCCCGTGTGCATCCAGCCGTCGACCAGCACCTCGCGCGTCTTCGCGTCGTCGTCCCAGTAGCCGAGCATCACCGAATAGCCCTTCGTGCACAGCTCGCCCGTTGCGCCGACCGATACGACGTCGCCATCCGGATCGACGATCTTCACCTCCAGATGCGGCTGGATGCGGCCGACCGTCGTCGTGCGCTTCTCGAGCGGATCGTCGGTCGAGCTCTGGAACGACACCGGGCTCGTCTCCGTCATTCCGTATGCGATCGTGATTTCAGAGAGATGCATCTGCGACACGACGCGCTTCATCGTCTCGATCGGACACGGCGAGCCGGCCATGATTCCGGTGCGTAGCGTCGACAGGTCGAACTTCGCGAATTCCGGATGATCGAGCTCCGCGATGAACATCGTCGGCACACCGTGCAGTGCGGTGCAGCGTTCGTCGGCGACGGCCGCGAGTGTCGCGACCGGATCGAACGCCTCGCCGGGGAATACCATCGCCGCGCCCTTCGACACGCACGCGAGCACGGCCAGCACCATGCCGAAGCAGTGATACAGCGGCACCGGAATGCACAACGAATCCTGCTCGGTGAAGCGCATCGCCATCGCGATCGAGCGCGCGTTGTTGACGACGTTGCGGTGCGTGAGCGTCGCGCCCTTCGGGCTGCCGGTCGTGCCACTCGTGAACTGGATGTTGATCGGATCGGTGGCCGCGAGCGTCGCGCCGATCGCGTCGAGCCGCGCGACATCGAGCGTGTCCCGGCCGCGCGCCATCACGTCCGCGAAGCGGAACATGCCGGCCGGCGCGACCTCGCCCATCGACACGACCGTGCGCAGGCTCGGCACGCGTGCCGCATGCAGGTCGCCCGGCGTCGCGCTTGCGAGCTCCGGCGCGATGGTCTGCAGCATCTCGACGTAGGCCGACGTCTTGAAGCGCTCGGCCGCGATCACGGCCTTGCAGCCGACCTTGTTCAGCGCGTATTCGAGTTCCGCGAGCCGGTAGGCCGGATTGATGTTGACGAGAACCGCGCCGATGCGCGCGGTCGCGAACTGCGTGAGCAGCCATTCGCTGCGATTCGGCGACCAGATGCCGACGCAATCGCCCTTCACGATTCCGAGCGCGGCGAGGCCCGCCGCGAGCACGTCGATCTCGTGCGCGAACTCGCGCCAGGTCCAGCGTACCTGCTGCTCGCGGAACACGACCGCCGGACGTTCGGGAAAGCGGCCGGCCGTGTCGAGCAGGAATCGGCCGATCGTCGCCTCGGATAGCGGCACGTCGGTCGCGCCGCGCACGTACGACAGTCCGTTTTCGGGCGCGATCAGCGCCCCCTTGCCAAGGTCTGCTGCCATCGATGTCTCCGTCCGGTTTTGTCTGATCGGCCTGGCACGCGGTCGATGCGCGCGCCTGCTCCGCCGCACTCGCGGCGGACAGCCTCTGCGCGCATGATGCCGCGCTCTGCTGACGACACTCTGACATCAAATCGCGGCGGACGGATGAAATAGCACGACCGGCCGATACGATCCGGCCCGCAAAAAACAGACGAAAACGACGGGCGAAAAAAAAGCAGCCCGAAGGCTGCTTTCTTTCGCGCGATACGCGGCGCGGCTCAGTGCCGGCTGCGGATCTTCGCCAGACGCTGGATCGCTTCGAGCTGCGCCATTGCGGTCGCGAGTTCGGATTGCGCCTTTGCGAGGTCGAGGTCCGACTTCGCGTTCTGCAGCGTTTCCTCGGCACGCTTGCGCGCTTCCTCGGCTTTCGCCGCATCGAGGTCCTTGCCGCGGATCGCGGTATCGGCGAGCACCGTCACGGCGCCCGGCTGCACTTCGAGAATGCCGCCCGCGACGAACACGAATTCGTCGTTGCCGCCCTCGACTTCGATGCGCACCGCACCCGGACGAATCCGCGTGATCAGCGGCGTGTGACCCGGCAGAATGCCCAGCTCACCCGTTTCGCCCGGCAGCGCGACGAATTTCGCCTCGCCCGAGAAGATCTGCTCTTCCGCGCTGACGACGTCTACTTTGATGGTTGCCATATCGACTCCTGTCGATCGGGGTCAGCGCTTTTGCGCTGACTCCGATCCCATGCACGGCGGGTTGAGCGTATTACGTGGGCGCCTGTCCGCGAACGAATACCATCAAGGTATCCGTCACGGACGCACCGGCGCCCGCTGCGTTACGCCTGACCCTTACGAGATCTTCTTGGCCTTTTCGAAGGCTTCGTCGATCGTGCCGACCATGTAGAACGCCTGTTCCGGCAGGTGATCGCACTCGCCGTCGACGATCATCTTGAAGCCACGGATCGTTTCCTTCAGCGGCACGTACTTGCCCGGCGAGCCCGTGAACACTTCAGCGACGTGGAACGGCTGCGACAGGAAACGCTGGATCTTACGCGCACGTGCGACCGACAGCTTGTCTTCCGGCGACAGTTCGTCCATGCCCAGAATCGCGATGATGTCGCGCAGTTCCTTGTAGCGCTGCAGCGTCTGCTGAACGCGACGGGTGATCGAGTAGTGCTCTTCACCGATCACGTTCGGGTCGATCTGGCGCGACGTCGAGTCGAGCGGGTCGACTGCCGGGTAGATACCCAGCGAAGCGATGTCACGCGACAGAACGACGGTTGCGTCCAGGTGGCCGAAGGTCGTAGCCGGCGACGGGTCGGTCAAGTCGTCCGCAGGGACGTACACGGCCTGAACCGACGTAATCGAGCCCTTCTTGGTCGACGTGATGCGTTCCTGCAGCTTGCCCATTTCTTCAGCCAGCGTCGGCTGATAGCCCACTGCCGACGGCATACGGCCGAGCAGTGCCGACACTTCGGTACCGGCCAGCGTGAAACGGTAGATGTTGTCGACGAAGAACAGCACGTCGAGGCCTTCGTCACGGAAGTGCTCGGCCATCGTCAGGCCGGTCAGCGCGACGCGCAGACGGTTGCCCGGCGGCTCGTTCATCTGGCCGTACACCAGCGCGACCTTGTCGAGAACGTTCGAGTCCTTCATTTCGTGGTAGAAGTCGTTCCCTTCACGGGTACGCTCGCCCACGCCCGCGAACACGGAGTAACCGCCGTGTTCCTTCGCGATGTTGTTGATGAGCTCCATCATGTTGACGGTCTTGCCCACGCCAGCACCGCCGAACAGGCCAACCTTGCCGCCCTTTGCGAACGGGCAGATCAGGTCGATAACCTTGATACCCGTTTCGAGCAGTTCGGTCGACGGCGACAGTTCGTCGAACGCCGGAGCCTTCTGGTGGATCGAACGCGTCACGTCGCTCTCGATCGGGCCGGCTTCGTCGATCGGACGGCCGAGCACGTCCATGATACGGCCGAGGGTCGGCTTGCCGACCGGCACCGAAATCGGCTTTGCCGTGTTCTTCACGGTCAGGCCGCGGCGCAGGCCGTCGGATGCACCCAGACAGATGGTACGGACCACGCCGTCGCCCAGCTGCTGCTGGACTTCGAGCGTCAGTTCCGAGCCATCGAGAATGAGCGCGTCGTAGATCTTCGGCATGCTGTCGCGCGGGAATTCCACGTCGATAACGGCGCCGATGCACTGTACGATCTTGCCTTCTACCAAAGCAGCAGTACTCATCGCTTTTCCTTTAAATACCTGATTCTTTACTCGCGCAAAGGCGCAGTTGTCGTCCGGGGCGCGCGCTTAAACAGCAGCTGCGCCGCCGACGATCTCCGACAGTTCTTTCGTAATCGCGGCCTGGCGGCTCTTGTTGTACACGAGCTGCAGTTCGCTGATCACCGTCTTCGCGTTGTCGGACGCGGCCTTCATCGCGACCATCCGCGCCGATTGCTCGGACGCCATGTTCTCCGCGACAGCCTGGTACACCAGCGCCTCGACGTAACGCACGAGCAGTTCGTCGACGACTGCCTGCGCGTCCGGCTCGTAGATGTAGTCCCACGACGTGGCCGGCGTACCGTCATCGGCTTCGAAGTGTTCCGACGACAGCGGCAGCAGCTGCTCGATCACGGCTTCCTGCTTCATCGTGTTGACGAAGCGCGTGTAAGCGATATAGACCGCCGACAGCTTGCCTTCCGAGTACAGATCGAGCTGCGTCTTCACGGCGCCGATCAGCTTGTCCAGATGCGGGGTGTCGCCGAGGTGCACGACCTGCGACAGCACCTTCGCGCCGAAGCGGTTCAGGAACCCGAGGCCCTTGCTACCGATCGCGGTAGCTTCGACCTTCTGGCCCTTCTCTTCCAGCTCCTTGAACTTCTGCACCGTCGCACGCAGCACGTTGGTGTTCAGACCGCCGCAAAGACCCTTGTCCGTCGTGACGAGGATGATGCCGGCCGTCTGCGCGCCGTCGTTTGCCACCATGAACGGGTGGCGGTACTCCGGGTTCGCACGGCTCATGTGCGCGGCGAT
Source organism: Burkholderia sp. A9 (assembly GCF_000801975.1). Taxonomy (NCBI): domain Bacteria; kingdom Pseudomonadati; phylum Pseudomonadota; class Betaproteobacteria; order Burkholderiales; family Burkholderiaceae; genus Burkholderia; species Burkholderia sp. A9. Next base: position 17,268 of record NZ_JSZN01000026.1, read on the forward strand.
GGCACGGACCTTGTCTGCATACGGACGAGCGGCGCGCATGCGTTCCTGCGCGCGACGCATCTTCGATGCAGCCACCATCTCCATCGCCTTCGTGATCTTGCGCGTGTTCTGCACGCTCTTGATCTTGCCGCGAATTTCCTTCATTCCAGCCATAGCTTGCTCCTTGACCGAAGCGGCGCGGGCGCATCAGCACCCGCGCGGCCTCAGTGTGTCACTCGCGGATCAATAGGCACCGGACTTCTTGAAGGATTCGATTGCCGAGCGCAGTGCGCCTTCGTCGTCCTTCGAGAGATCCTTGGTGTCTTCGATGCGCTTGATGAGGTCAGCGTGGCTGGTCTTCAGGTTGTCGCGCAGGCCCTTCTCGAACGACAGCACTTGCTTGACGTCGAGATCGTCGAGGTAGCCGTTGTTCGCGGCGTACAGCGACACGGCCAGTTCCCACACCTGCAGCGGCTGGTACTGCGGCTGCTTCAGCAGTTCCGTCACGCGGCGGCCGCGCTCGAGCTGCTTGCGGGTCGCTTCGTCGAGGTCCGATGCGAACTGTGCGAATGCTGCCAGTTCACGGTACTGCGCGAGGTCGGTACGGATACCGCCCGACAGCTTCTTCACGACCTTCGTCTGAGCGGCGCCACCGACTCGCGACACCGACACGCCGGCGTTGATTGCCGGGCGGATGCCTGCGTTGAACAGGTCGGTTTCCAGGAAGATCTGGCCGTCGGTAATCGAGATCACGTTCGTCGGAACGAACGCGGTCACGTCGCCAGCCTGCGTTTCGATGACCGGCAGTGCCGTCAGCGAACCGCTCTTGCCCTTCACTTCGCCGTTCGTGAACTTCTCAACGTACTCTTCCGACACGCGAGCAGCGCGCTCGAGCAGACGCGAGTGCAGATAGAACACGTCGCCCGGGTAAGCTTCACGGCCCGGCGGGCGGCGCAGCAGCAGCGAGATCTGACGGTATGCCCAAGCCTGCTTGGTCAAGTCGTCATAAATGATCAGCGCGTCTTGACCACGGTCGCGGAAGTATTCGCCCATCGTGCAGCCGGCGTACGGTGCCAGGTACTGCATTGCGGCGGAATCCGATGCCGAAGCGGCGACGACGATCGTGTATTCCATCGCGCCCGTTTCTTCGAGCTTGCGAACCACGTTCATGATCGACGAAGCCTTCTGGCCGATCGCGACGTAGATACAGATCAGGTCCTTGCCCTTCTGGTTGATGATCGCGTCGAGCGCCACCGCGGTCTTGCCGCACTGACGGTCGCCGATGATCAGCTCACGCTGGCCACGGCCGATCGGCACCATCGCGTCGATCGACTTGATGCCCGTCTGCACCGGCTGCGACACCGACTTACGCCAGATCACGCCCGGGGCGATCTTTTCGATCGCGTCGGTCAGCTTCGCGTTGACCGGGCCCTTGCCGTCGATCGGGTTGCCGAGCGCATCGACCACGCGGCCGACGAGTTCCGGACCAACCGGGACTTCCAGAATGCGGCCCGTCGTCTTGACGATGTCGCCTTCCGAGATGTGTTCGTATTCGCCGAGAATCACCGCGCCGACCGAGTCGCGCTCGAGGTTCAGCGCGAGACCGAACGTGTTGCCCGGAAACTCGAGCATTTCGCCCTGCATCACGTCCGACAGGCCGTGGATACGCACGATACCGTCGGTCACGGAGATCACGGTGCCCTGGTTGCGAACGTCTGCGCTCGCTTCAAGGCCCTGGATCCGGCTCTTGATCAGCTCGCTGATCTCAGAGGGATTGAGTTGCATTATTCGCTCCTGATAGTCAATTCTGTTGCGTGCCGGCGTGGCGCTCAGGCGGTCAAGGCAGCCTGCATCGATGCGAGGCGCGCGCGAACCGAGGTGTCGAGCACTTCGTCGCCGACCGTCACGCGCACGCCGCCGATCAGCGACGAATCGACTTCGACCGTCGGCTTCAGCTTGCGCTTGAACTTGCGTTCGAGGCCAGAGACGAGGCTTTCGAGATCCGCGCCGTTCAGCGGGAACGCGCTCACGATCTCGGCGTCGGCTGCACCTTCACGTTCGTTCTTGAGCGCCTCGAACTGCTCGGCGATTTCCGGCAGCAGCGCGATGCGATGATTGTCGACCAGCATCTGCACGAAGTTCTTCGCTTCGGCGCCTGCCGCGACCGGCGACTTCACCGCAGCAAGCAGCAGCTCGGCCACTTGCGTGCGCGTCACCTTCGGGCTCGACGCGACCGACAGCACTTCCGGCAGACGCGCAACCTGGGCCAGCTCTTGCACGAGCGTGGACCAGGCGGCGATGTCACCTCCCTCGGCCACGCGGAACAGCGCTTCTGCGTAAGGGCGGGCGATGGTTGCAAGTTCGGCCATGATCAGAGCTCGGCTTTCAGTTGATTCAGCAGTTGGGCGTGGGCCGTTTGATCGACTTCGCGCTTCAGGATCTGCTCGGCGCCCTTCACGGCCAGCGAGGCGACTTCGCCACGCAGCGCTTCGCGCGCCTTCACGATTTGCTGTTCTGCTTCCGCTTTCGCCTGAGCGACGATGCGGGCGGCTTCAGCTTGGGCGTTGGCCTTGATTTCCTCGGCGACCGCCTGGGCACGCTTTTCAGCGTCGGCGATGCGCTGCTGGCCGTCGTTGCGGGCCTGCGCGAGTTCCTGGTCCACGCGCTTGTGCGCTGCGTCGAGTTCCGCCTTGCCCTTCTCCGCGGCGGCGAGGCCGTCGGCGATCTTCTTCGAACGTTCGTCGAGGGCGTTGATCAACGGCGGCCACACGAACTTCATCGTGAACCACGCGAGGACCAGGAACACGACCATTTGCGCAAACAGAGTTGCGTTGAGATTCACGGTGTTTCCTTATCTGCTATTCCGGAAAAATGAAACGGTAAGGCGCTCATCGAGTTGCATTCGATCAGCGCCCCAAGTCTCCGTTCCGCCCTGCCCCGGCTTACGCCGGGCGCATATTTCCGAGGAACCTTAGCCTGCGAGCTTCGACAGGAGCGGGTTCGCGAACGCGAACAGCATTGCGACACCAACGCCGATCAGGAATGCAGCGTCGATCAGGCCAGCCAGCAGGAACATCTTCGTTTGCAGCGGGTTGATGAGTTCCGGCTGACGCGCGCAGGCTTCGATGTACTTGCCACCCATCAGCGCGATACCGATACAGGCGCCGATTGCACCCAGGCCGATGATGATGCCGATACCGATGGCGGTCAGACCCTGGATGTTGGCGATGTAAGCTTGCATGATCACTCCTTTGTGAAAAGACTTGGAACTGAGATTTAAAAAACTAAAACGGAAACTCTTTCTTGCACGCCGCGCTTAGTGCTTGTCGTGCGCCTGGCCGAGATACACCAGCGTCAGCATCATGAAAATGAATGCCTGCAACAGAACAATCAGGATGTGGAAGATTGCCCAGACGCTACCCGCGATCACATGACCAACGAAGCCGAGGAACGTTGCGTCGCCACCGAAGCTCCACATGCTGCCGAGCAGGGCGATCAACAGGAACAACAGCTCACCCGCGTACATGTTGCCGAACAGCCGCATACCGAGGGACACGGTCTTTGCGAGATATTCGACGATGTTGAGCGCGAGGTTAGGGATCCACAGCAGCGGGTGGGCGCCGAACGGGGCCGACAGCAGCTCATGCACAAAGCCGCCCGCGCCCTTGATCTTGATGCTGTAGTAGATCATCAGGACGAACACGCCGAGCGCGATGCCGAGCGTGCCGTTCAGGTCGGCCGTCGGGACGATGCGATGGTGGGAAATCACGTCCGACAGACCGAGCAGGCCGATTACGCGGCCCGGCAGGTCGACCGGGAGAAAGTCGAGGGAGTTCATCAGCGCGACCCACACGAACACCGTGAGTGCGAGCGGAGCGATGAAGGTACGATTGCCGTGGACGATGGCCTTCGACTGGTCTTCGACCATTTCGACGAGCATCTCGATTGCGCACTGGAAACGGCCCGGCACGCCCGACGTCGCCTTGCGGGCAGCCAGACGCAGCAGGACGAACGTCACGAAGCCGCAAACGATCGACCAGAACAGCGTGTCGAGATTCCAGACGTGGATGTCGAAAATCGACGTCTGATGCGAGGTGGAGAAATTCTGCAAGTGGTGCGCAATGTACTCGGACGGATCCGGACCGCGCGTGCCTTCGCTAGCTGCCATATCGTTAATGCCACCCAAATTGTCGAAAATCGTTTTGCCTGTTCCGCAACACGCTATTGCGGGAACGGGCCGGTGCGGTTCGTTGTCGAAACCGCACGCTGCTTGTTTTTTACCGCCAGGCCAGCGCGATCCAGTACGTCTTCAGCACGACGAGGTAGGTGACGAGGAGTGCCGGCCAGTGCACGCCGGCATAGCCGTACGCCACTGCGGCGAACATTCCGATCGTCACACCGAGCTTCAGGGCTTCGCCCATCACCCAGCTCATCACGGTGGCCGAGCCACCTGCCTTCAGTCGTGCCACGAACAACGCGCTTGGCACCCAGCCGATCGCCCCGCCCAGAAACGCGGACTGCGCAGCGGCGCCCGGTGACTTTGAAAACAGCCACCACGCCAGCGTTGCAACCAGGGACAAGACCACCTGCGCGGTCACCACCTTGTAGGGGGTTACGCGCGATGGCTTGCTCACGTTCGGACCGAACAACCTCTCGGCATCCGTCCGCGTGAGCGGAACGATGTTGTCATCTTGCTGCTCGACATCCCAGTCGTCGCCATCGGATTCGCGCCGCTCGCCGGCCGCTGAAGCGGTGCGTTGCGCGCGGTGATCATCGTGCCTGTCGTTCGGCGCCTGACCCGCCATCGCAATCTTCCGCAAAATCCTTGAACCCGGCCCCAAGCTTTCTGAAAGCTTTCAGGGGTGCCTAGCTAACAAATCCGGGCGATTGTAAGCGATAGTTGCAAGTGATTCAAGGCTTTAGACGCGACAAAAACCTGCGTAAAACGACGCCTCATCATGTGAAAAACGCGCGATTCTACGACGTACGATGACAGTTGTAAGGTGGGATTTTTGCACCAGTATTTCTTGCGCGAAAATGTCCTGTGGCGATGCAATGGCGTGGCATCGATGCCTGGTGCGGGCGCCACCGGCGCGCCGCGATCGCAGCAGGAATTCTGCTGTGACGCGATCACGGGAAATGACTCGGCGCGATGACGCGGGACAGGCGAAATGCTGTGGCCAGCCACCAGGCGCGATGCGTGAAATACGGTTGGTCGCGAGCGTACCTATGCAGGCAATCAGTTGTTACGCCGCCACAGTAAACCGACTGTGGAATGCAGCACTTATCAACAACCCCGGCCGCAACGCGCGCGAATGCTGCGCCCCTCCCCGCCAAGCTTGCGTTACGCCTGCAGCGCACGCAGCCGCACCGCTCAGCCGTGCACGAGCAGCCACGCGCCGAGTGCCGCACTCGCGAGCGCGAACGGAATCGAAACGAGGTGAAACGGCAGCCACATGCGCGGCTCCTTCGCGAGACGCACCGCGATCAGGTTCGCGAGCGAACTGATCGCGAAGCCGAAGCCGCCGACCGATACGCCGAACGCGAGCGCGCGCCAGTCGTGCGTGAATTCCGACAGCAGGATCGCGGCCGGTACGTTGCTGATCCCCTGCGACAGCACGGCGCCCGCCGCAAACACGCGCAGCGGCGAATCGAGGTGGGTCTGTGCGATCACGTCGTGGACGACGGGCAGCGCGGCCGCGCTGCGCAGCACGACGAACATCAGCACGAAGATCAGCAGCAGCAGCCAGTCGATCTTCAGGACTGCATCACGTTTCGCAACCAGCAATGCGATCACGACGGCGATCAGGCCCGGCACCGGATGATGCGCGTCGGCCAGCAGCACGAACGCACCGAACAGTACCGCCGCGAGCAGCGCGTGCATGCGCTGCACGGGAACCGCGTCGACGTCGCCGGACAGGTCGAGCGGTTTCGCGCGAAACGCGCACGCCGTCAGCACGAGCAGCAGCGCCATCATCACAACGGCGAGCGGCCCGAGCGTGACGACGAAGCGGCCGAACGACACGCCACTCAATTGCCACAGGAACAGGTTCTGCGGATTGCCGAGCGGCGTCGCGACGGACCCCGCGTTGACGGCCAGCGCGACGGCGATCACGAGCCGCCTGAACGGCAGCGGTGTCAGCTTGCGCAGCGACACCATCAGCGGAACGACGACGAACAGCGCGACGTCGTTGGTCAGCCACATCGCGAGTGCCGCCGCGAACACGACCAGCAGCATCGCAAGCCCGCGCTCGGATCGCACGTGATGCACGATGCGATGCGCGAGCCACATCAGGCACCCGGACAGCTCGAGCGCCTTGGTCAGCATCAGCAGGCCCGCGAGCGTCACGACGGTCTGCCAGTCGACACGGCCGGCCAGCGCGGCAATTGGTTGCGGGCGCAACCATTGAACAAGAATCAGCGCAAGCGCCAGCACCGTGAGCACGGGCTCCTGCATCAGCCATCCGAACCACCTGCGCGGCGCAACCGCTCCCGCGTTCTCCATCGATCGCGCCTCGTTACTCTTCGGTCGCGACGTTGCCGCGCAGGCGCACGAGAATGCCCTCGAGCGCGTCGAGGTTGCCGAAGTCGATCAGCACCTGCCCTCGCCCGCGGCGGCCGAGCTTGATTTTCACCGTCGACGCGAGCAGGTCGGACAACTCTTCTTCGAGACGGCGCGTGTCGCGGCCGCCGTCATCCTTCGCGCGCGCCTTCACGGCCGGTGCTTCCTTGGTCGTGTGCGCGACCAGCTTCTCCGTCTCGCGCACCGACATGCGCTTGTTGACGACCTGGTGCGCGAGCGTGATCTGCGTCGCCGCGTCGACGGCGAGCAGCGCGCGCGCATGCCCCATGTCGAGATCGCCGGCCAGCAGCATCGTCTGCACCGGCGATGCGAGGTTCAGCAGGCGCAGCAGGTTCGACACCGCGCTGCGCGAACGGCCGACCGATTCAGCCGCCTGTTCATGCGTGAAACCGAACTCGTCGAGCAGACGCTGGATACCGTGCGCCTCTTCCAGCGGGTTCAGGTCCTCGCGCTGGATGTTCTCGATCAGCGCCATCGCCGCGGCAGCCTGATCGGTCACGTCCTTCACGAGTACCGGCACTTCGTCGAGGCCGGCCAGGCGCGCCGCGCGGAAACGCCGCTCGCCCGCGATGATCTCGTACTTATCGGATGAGATGGGCCGTACCAGGATCGGCTGCATCACGCCCTGCGCACGAATGCTGGCCGCCAGCTCCTGCAGGCTGCCCTCGTCCATCCGCGTCCGCGGCTGGTACTTGCCGGCCTGCAGCTTGCCGAGCGCGAGCGTGTTCGGCGCCCCTTCGATCTTCACCGCTTCGGTGATGTCCGCACTGCCGCCGAGCAGCGCTTCGAGGCCACGTCCCAAGCCCTTCTTCTTTGGTACCGCGTTCATTTCTTTCTTCCTCGCTTCGCTCATGTCCGGATCACGACACCTCGAACGCGCGGACGCGGTCGATCATCTCGGCACCGAACTGGAGATACGCCTGCGCACCGCGCGAGTTGCGGTCGAACACAACACCCGGCAACCCGTAACTCGGCGCTTCGGCCAGACGCACGTTGCGCGGAATCACCGCGTCGAACACCTTGTCGCCGAAGTGCGCTTTCAGTTGATCGGAGACTTGCTGCTGCAGCGTGATGCGCGGATCGAACATCACGCGCAGCAAGCCGATGATCTTCAGGTCGCGATTCATGTTCGCGTGAACCTGCTTGATCGTATTGACGAGATCCGACAACCCTTCCAGTGCGAAGTACTCGCACTGCATCGGGATCACGACACCGTGCGCCGCGCACAGGCCGTTCAGCGTCAGCAGTGACAGCGTCGGCGGGCAGTCGATCAGCACGAAGTCGTAATCGTCCGCCACGCGCTCGAGTGCGGCCTTCAGCCGACGCTCGCGGTTGTCGATGCCGATCAGCTCGATCTCGGCACCGGACAGCTCGCGGTTTGCCGGCAGCACGTCGTACGTGACGCCTTCCGGACGCACGCGCGCGTCGATCACCGATACGCCGTCGATCAGCACTTCGTACACGGTCGACTCGCAAGCGGCCTTGTCGATCCCGCTGCCCATCGTCGCGTTGCCCTGCGGGTCGAGATCGATCAGCAGGACTCGTTGCTCCTGCGCTGCAAGGCTTGCGGCGAGATTAACCGATGTCGTCGTCTTGCCGACGCCCCCCTTCTGGTTCGCAACGCAGAAGATCTTTGCCATCGTTGGTGTGTTCCTCTTACTTCAAACAAACGGCGCGCACTTGCGCGCCTTCAAATCGCCTCGTCGACGGTGACCTCGATCAGATGCCGTTCGGCATCGAGCATCGGTACCGCCAGCCGCATCGTCTGCTTTACGCGACTGCCTTCCGGCAACCGCGCAATTTCGTCATCCGGGTGGACGCCCTTCATTGCCCAGATCGATCCACCGGGCGCGACGAGATGTCGAGCAAGTTTAACGAAGTCGGACAGATCAGCGAAAGCGCGGGATACGATCATGTCGAATTTTTCCGGCACTTCGACACCCGGCTGCAGCGACTCGACCCGACCGGTGACGACCGACAGGTTCGCGAGCTTCAGTTCCGCACGCATCTGCGTCTGGAATGCAGACTTCTTCTGCACGATATCGTTCAGCGTCACTTGCCAGTCCGGCTGCACGATCGCCAGCACGATACCGGGCAACCCGCCGCCCGAACCCACGTCCAGCACGCGCGCCGATGCGCGGCCGCGCAGATGCGGAACGATGGAAAGCGAATCGAGGATGTGCTGGATCAGCATCTGCTTCGGGTCGCGGATCGCGGTCAGGTTGTAGACCGCGTTCCACTTGCCGAGCAGCGCGACATAGTCGAGCAGCTGGTTGCGTTGTGCATCCGTCAATGCGATGTCGAGCGCGGCCGTGCCCTCGACAAGCATCCCTTCAAGTACGTCCCGATTAACCGCCGGCGCGCGACGCGCCGTCATTGTTGCGTCGGGACAGTGCCGTCCCCCTGCTCGGGCGCCTCTGCGGCGGCGCCATTACGACGGCCGAGGCCACGGCGCTTCAGGTGCACCATCAGCAGCGAGATCGCAGCCGGCGTGACGCCCGAGATGCGCGATGCCTGGCCGATCGTTTCCGGCCGGAACTCGTTGAGCTTCTGGCTCACCTCGAACGACAGGCCACGCACCTCGCGATAGTCGATACCGTCCGGCAGGCGCGTGTTCTCGTTCGCATCGTTGCGCTCGATCTCGCTGGCCTGACGTTCGATATAGCCCTGATATTTGATGCCGATCTCGACCTGTTCCTTGATCTGCTCGAGCAGCACCGGATCGTCGGCCAGCGGCTCCGCCGGCGCGCATTCACCGCCCTTCAGGCCGCACACGCCGTCGTAGCTGATGCCGGGACGGCGCAGCAATTCGGCGAGGCTGTACTCGTGATCGATCGCCTTGCCGAGCAACGCAGTCGCCTCTTCCGGCGGCAGCGTCTTCGGCGTGACCCACGTCGATTTCAGCCGTTCGGTTTCACGTGAAACAGCGTCGCGCTTCCGCGAGAACGCATCCCAGCGAACGTCGTCGACGAGGCCCAGCTCGCGGCCAAGTTCGGTCAGGCGCATGTCGGCATTGTCTTCACGCAGGCTCAGGCGGTACTCGGCACGGCTCGTGAACATCCGGTACGGCTCGGCCACGCCACGCGTGACGAGGTCGTCGACCAGCACGCCAAGGTAGGCCTGGTCGCGACGCGGGCACCATGCGTCCTTCTCTTGCACGTAACGGCCTGCATTCAGCCCGGCGAGCAGGCCCTGTGCGGCCGCTTCTTCATAGCCGGTCGTGCCATTGATCTGGCCCGCAAAGAACAGCCCGTTGATCGCCTTCGTCTCGAGCGACGCCTTCAGCGCACGCGGGTCGAAGTAGTCGTACTCGATCGCGTAGCCGGGGCGCAGGATGTGTGCGTTCTCGAGGCCACGCATCGAGTGCACGAGTTCGAGCTGCACGTCGAACGGCAAGCTCGTCGAAATCCCGTTCGGATAGAACTCGTTGGTCGTCAGCCCTTCCGGCTCGAGGAAGATCTGGTGCGATTCCTTCGACGCGAACCGGTGGATCTTGTCCTCGATCGACGGGCAGTAACGCGGGCCGACACCTTCGATCACGCCTGTATACATAGGCGAACGGTCGAGGCCGCCGCGAATGATGTCGTGCGTGCGCTCGTTCGTATGCGTGACCCAGCACGGCAACTGCTGCGGATGCTGCTCCGCGCGGCCCAGGAACGAGAACACCGGGACCGGATCGAGGTCGCCCGGCTGCTCGTCCAGCTTCGAAAAATCGATCGAACGGCCGTCGATACGCGGCGGCGTACCGGTCTTCAGGCGGCCCTGCGGCAGCTTCAGCTCCTTCAGACGCGCCGACAGCGACACGGCCGCCGGATCGCCTGCGCGACCGCCCGTGTAGTTGTTCAGGCCGACGTGGATCTTGCCGTCGAGGAACGTACCGGCCGTCAGCACCACCGCACGAGCACGGAAGCGGATGCCGATCTGCGTCACGGCGCCAACCACGCGATCGCCTTCGACCATCAGGTCGTCGACGGCCTGCTGGAACAGCCAGAGGTTCGGCTGATTCTCGAGCCGATGGCGGATCGCAGCCTTGTACAGGATACGGTCGGCCTGTGCACGCGTCGCGCGCACAGCCGGACCTTTCGACGAATTGAGGATCCGGAACTGAATACCGCTCTCGTCCGTCGCGGCCGCCATCGCGCCGCCGAGCGCATCGACTTCCTTGACCAGATGGCCCTTGCCAATGCCGCCGATCGACGGATTGCAGCTCATCTGCCCGAGCGTTTCGATGTTATGGGTCAGCAGCAGCGTCTTCGCACCCATACGGGCGGATGCCAACGCGGCTTCCGTGCCGGCGTGACCGCCACCGACGACGATGACGTCAAATTCTGTGGGAAAAAGCATGGTGGATTCCGTACACAGGACTGCGCACGGACCTATCTGAGAAATGTATGGGCCGAATTATAGCGGGTTCGCTTTTCACCCGAAGACCGTCCGAATGGTAGGGTCCGTTCATTTCGCCGATTTTTTTCGCTCAATCGGCCAATCTGTGCTCCCCGCCCCGCTGCTGCGGCGCCGCCTCGACCTCAACACACATCAACTGGGTGTGCAAAACCGGGGTTCGGACAGCGGGCCTGTGAAACGGACATCGCATCCAGCCACAGTATTTCCGATCAATCGTGCGCCCCTTATCCACTGTGCGGTGCGGCTCGCGATGGCGGAGCCCTGGCGCGCACCCAACACTCGCCAGCCTGTGCAGCCACACTGCCCTGAGCATCCGATTCCCAGCCCCTCACAGGGCTTCCACTTGTTCCTCCGGCACTTATCCCCTACCCGGTTCACCCACGCACTGCCCTGCCCCCGAAAACAAAAACGGCGTGTTTCACGTGAAACACGCCGCTCGTTTCATGTCACCCGCCCGGCCATCAAGCCGTTTTCTTCGCCAGCCCCAGGTATGTCTCAATCACACGCGGATTCTGCGCCAGTTCGGCCGCCGGCCCTTCGAGCGCGAACTCACCCGTCTCCAGCACATAGCCGTAGTCGGAGATCTGCAGCGCGGCCCGAGCATTCTGCTCGATCAGCAGCGTCGCGACACCGGTGCCGCGCAACGCGCTGATGATATGAAAAATCTCCTTCACGATCAGCGGCGCCAGCCCGAGGCTCGGCTCGTCGAGCATCAGCAGGTCAGGCTTGCCCATCAGCGCACGGCCAACCGCGAGCATCTGTCGCTCGCCACCCGACAGCGTGCCGGCTGCCTGCTTGCGCCGCTCCTTCAGCCGCGGAAACAGCACAAACACGTGATCGAGCTGGTCGAGGAAGTTCGACTCGCCCGCCAGCTTGCGGCGATACGCGCCCAGCACGAGGTTGTCCTCGACCGTCATCGTGCTGAACAGCTCGCGCTTTTCAGGCACCAGGCACATCCCGCGCGCGACGCGCTGCTCAACCGGCAGCGCGCTGACATCGCTGCCGCGATACAAAACCGCGCCGGAAGCATGCCCGGTCACCGGCAGCGCGCCCATGATCGCGTTCAGCAACGTCGATTTGCCGGCCCCGTTCGGGCCGATCACGCTGACGATCTGCCCTGCGCCAACCTTGATCGCCGCGCGGTGCAGCGCTTCCACCTTCCCGTACCGGACCGCCAGCCCGCGCACCTCGAGAATCGGCATCGTCGTGTCCGTCATCACTCCACCCCGCCCAGATACGCTTCGAGCACCGCCGGATCCTGCTGCACATCCTGCGGCAGCCCTTCCGCGATCCGCGTGCCGAACTCCATCACCACCAGCCGGTCGGTGAGGTTCATCACGAAATCCATGTCATGTTCCACGAGCAACACGCTCATGCCTTCGGCCTTCAGGCGCCGCAGCAAGTCAGCGAGTTGCTGCTTCTCCTGATAGCGCAGCCCGGCGGCCGGCTCGTCGAGCAGCAGCAGCGTCGGATCGCAGCACAGCGCGCGGGCGATTTCGAGAATCCGCTGCTGGCCGAGCGCGAGGCTACCCGCCTCGTCATACATGTGCTTTTCCAGCCCGACGCGGCGGATCTGCTGCGCCGCTTCGGCCAGCAATTGCGTTTCCTCATGCGCATTGAGCCGCGCGATGCTACGCCACACGCCCGTATGGCCGCGCAGATGCGCGCCGATCGCGACGTTCTCGAGCACCGTCATCGTCGGCAGCAGCTTCACGTGCTGAAACGTACGGCCAATCCCGCGCCGGACGATCTGCCGCGACGTGAGCCCGTCGATCCGCTCGCCACGGAACGTGATCGTGCCGCCGGTCGGCTGCAGCACGCCGGTCACGAGGTTGAACGTGGTCGACTTGCCGGCGCCGTTCGGGCCGATCAGCCCGATGATCTGCCCCGCTTTCACGTCGAAACTGACGTCGTTGACGGCCACCAGCCCGCCGAACTGCTTGCGCGCGTTGTCAACGACGAGCAGCGGTTCGCCTGCCGCCGGCTTGGCACGCTGCGGCAGCGGATCGGCATGGTCCGGCACGTGCGCGCGCGGCCCGCGTGGAAACAGCTTCGCGACGAACGGCCACACGCCCTGGCGCGCGTACTGCAGCAGCAGCACCATCAACACGCCGAACACGATGATCTCGAAGTTGCCTTCCGAGCCGAGCAGCTTCGGCAACAGCGTCTGCAGGTAGTCCTGCAGCACCGTCAGGATCGCCGCACCGAGCACCGCACCCCACACATGCGACACGCCGCCGACCACCGCCATGAACAGGAATTCGATCCCGTGATTCAGGCCGAACGGGGTCGGGTTGACCGCGCGCTGCAGGTGCGCGTACAGGAAGCCCGATACCGCCGCGAGCACGGCCGCATAGACGAAGATCACGACGCGCATCCACGCGGTGTTGATGCCCATCGCCTCGGCCATCACGCCGCCGCCGCGCAGCGCGCGGATCGCCCGGCCGGGCCGGCTGTTGAGCAGGTTCTGCACCGACACGATCGCAGCCAGCACGACGGCCCAGATCAGGAAGTACAGGCTGCGGCCGCTTTCGAGCACGATGCCGAACAGGTTCAGCGCCGGAATCCCGTTGATCCCGTCGTACTTGCCGAGCAGTTCGAGATTGCCGAACAGATAGAACAGCGCGAGGCCCCACGCGATCGTGCCGAGCGGCAGGAAGTGCCCGGACAACCGCATCGTGACTGCGCCGAGCACGAGCGCGACCAGCGCCGTCAGCACGACGCCGACGATCAGCGCGAGCCACGGCGACACGCCGTATCGCGTCGTCAGGAGCGCAGTCGCATACGCGCCGATGCCGACGAACGCGGCCTGCCCGAAGCTCGTCATCCCGCCGACGCCCGTCAGCAGCACGAGCCCGATCGCGACGATCGCGTAGAGGCCGATGTAGTTCAGCAGCGTGATCCAGTATTCGGGCACCTGCAGCGCGCCGGGCAGCACCGGCAGCGCGAACAGCACCACGAGAAACACCCAGAAGGTCTTGTTGCGTACCATTGTCTTCATCGCGTCACTCCTCTTCCTCTTCCGCGTGCGGCGTCGCGAAGCTGCGCCACAGCAGCACCGGAATGATCAGCGTGAACACGATCACTTCCTTGTATGCACTCGCCCAGAACGACGAATACGATTCGAGCACGCCGACCAGCAACGAGCCGGCGGCCGCGAGCGGATAGCTGACCAGCCCGCCGATGATCGCGCCGACGAAACCCTTCAGGCCGATCAGGAAGCCGGAGTCGTAGTAGATCGTCGTCAGCGGACCGACGAGGATGCCGGACAGCACGCCGAGCCCCGCCGCCAACGTGAACGCGAGGCGCCCTGCTTCAGTCGTGCCGATGCCGACGAGCCGCGCGCCGAGCCGGTTCACCGACGTCGCGCGCAGCGCCTTGCCGGCGATCGTGCGCCCGAAGTACACGTAGAGCGCACCGATCAGCACCAGCGCGGTCACGACCACCAGGATGCTCTGCACCGACACCGTCATGCCGCCGATCGCCAGCGACGCATCGGTGAATCCGTTGGTGCGAGAGCCTTCCGCGCCGAACATCACGAGCCCGAGGCCGACCATCGCGAAATGGACGGCCACCGATACGATCAGCAGCAGCAGGGTCGTGCCTTCGGCGATCGGCTGATAGACGAGCCGGTAGACGAACGGCCCCATCGGCACGACGATCGCAAGCGTCAGTGCGATCTGCGCGAGCATCGGCAACGGCTGCGCGGCGAAGCCGCGCGTGACCGCGAACACCGCGAGCGGCAGCAGGACGTAGCGGCTGGTCAGCGTCGTGAGCGTGCGGCCGAGCTGATGGCGACGTTCGCGATGGCGGATCAGGCCGCCGACTTCCAGCAGGAAGCACGCGATGCCCATCACGAACAGCAGCCAGCAGGTGGCGGGAAATTTCTGCGCCTGCAACGCCGCGAGCGTCAGCGCACCGTAGGCGACGAATTCGCCCTGGGGAATGAAGATCACCCGCGTGACGGAAAACACCAGCACGAGCGCCAGCGACAGCAATGCATAAATGGCGCCGGTCGTGATGCCGTCTTGCGCGAGGATCGCCGCAATCGAGAGATCCATACGTTTCGTGTATCGAGAATGCTGCGGAGAAACGGCGACGGGAGCAGCCCGGGCGCGCGGACCGCAAGACCGGAGCGTCAGGCGTCGCGCGGGGGCTTCCCGGAGATTCCATGCGGCGCGGATGCGGGCCGCCAGGCCCGCCGCGCTGCCGACGGCGAGCACGGCGCCGTTCGCGCCGCGCCCGCCGGTTTCACGTGGTGCTTACTCGGCCTGCAGCTTCCACTTGCCGTCGACGATCTGCACCATCACGCGCGCACGCGTGTCGAAGCCGTTGTGGTCGGTCGACGTCATGTTGATCACGCCGTGCGACACGGGCAGGTCCTTCACGCTCTCGAGCGATGCGCGCAGCGCCTCGCGGAACGCCTCGGTGCCCGGCTGGCCCTTCTTCAGCGCGTCGGGAATCGCATGCTGCAGCAGCAGCCCCGCATCCCACGCATGCCCGCCGAAAGTCGACAGCGAACCCGCGCCGTTTGCCTTCTCGTAGGCGGCCTTGTAGCCGAGCGCCGGCTTCTTCACCGGGTTCGTATCGGGCAGCTGGTCGGTGACGAGCACCGGGCCGGCCGGCAGGATCTCGCCTTCGCAATCCTTGCCGCACACGCGCAGGAAGTCGTTGTTGGCGACGCCGTGCGTCTGGTACACCTTGCCCTTGTAGCCACGCTCCTTCAGCGTCTTGGCCGGCAGCGCGGCCGGCGTGCCGGAGCCGGCGATCAGCACCGCGTCCGGATTCGAGCCCATCAGCTTCAGCACCTGCCCCATCACCGATGCGTCGGTACGGTTGTAGCGCTCGTTCGACACGACCTTCAGACCGTTCTTCGCGGCGGCCGCGTTGAACGTGTTGTACCAGCTGTCACCGTACGCGTCGGCGAAGCCGATGAAGCCGACCGTCTTCACGCCGTGCTTCGCCATGTAGCCGGCGATCGCGTCGGCCATCAGCTGGTCGTTCTGCGGCACCTTGAACATCCACGCGCGCTTCGCGTCCATCGGCGAGATGATCTGCGCGCTCGCCGCGAGCGAGATCGTCGGCGTCTTGCCCTGCGACACCGGGTCGAGCATCGCGAGCGAGTTCGGCGTGACGGACGAACCGATGATCGCGTCGACGTGATCCTCATCGATCAGCTTGCGCACGTTCTGCACCGCGCGGCTCGTGTCGGACGCATCGTCGAGTACGATGTACTGCACGCTCTTGCCCGCGATTTCCTTCGGCAGCAGCGCGATCGTGTTCTTTTCCGGAATCCCGAGCGACGCGGCCGGCCCGGTGGCCGACAGCGTCACGCCGATCTTCACCTGCGCCGACGCCGTTGCCGCCGCGCACACGAGGCCCGCGGCAAGCACGGCCTCCATCCATCGATTCATCTTCATCTAGGTTGTCTCCAAACGCTGCTCGAAAAATCCGCGGGTCGCTCGGGCGGCTCCCGTTCCCCAAAACAAGTTAATAATTTAACTATCTCGCCGGACCACGCCTACGCTCGTTTTCCCGTGAAACGCCACCGCCGCGACAGCGCCCGGACGACACCGCATGCGCGCGCGCCGAAACGGTCGTTCGACCGCAACACGATGCGCGACAGCGATGTCGTCGGAATGAAGCAACCGGAGGAATGCGCCGTTGCGCGAGATGCGATCGATGCGAATGCAACGATCGGCGGAAGGCGCTGGCCCGGACTGATTCGGCCACGCGCGCGGGCGGCTCAAGCTGGGAAAGCCGGCCATTCATGCCAATGCGAACGCGAATGACGATACGGATGCGAACGCAACGACTGGCGAAACAGCCGCCCCGGCAAATCGCGCCGAAACGCGCATAGCGGCCGCTGGACGCCCCGCGCACGCCACGAGATACCCACGCGCACCCGACCCCGAACGAGCGGCACCAGCCGCCCCTCCTGCCCCGATCCTTCGCCCTGCGCTTCTCATCCAACCGTACTCCGTCTTCTGCATTTTGCTTGTAGGAGAACTGCCGACCGATTTTCCCGACCGCGCGGTCGGCGAAAGCTGAGTGTAACGGACGCCATTTGCGCACGCCAACCGGGTAAGCCCGAACGGCATGCGCGTGGCTGCGCGCCAGAGGCGAACGGCTTGCAGGAAAGGAGAGGAACGGGGGGACGGGCGTGAACCGCGGGAGACGCACGGTGCGGGCGCGATCGTGCAGACACGACGCCGGCCGCTGCACCATCGAAGGAAAATCGCGCACACAAATGAAAAAGCGCTGTTGGATTCCGTCCAACAGCGCTTTGGGGTCCGGGCACTTTGTGCCTCGATTGTCTCCTCGTTCTCCACCTGCAAATTCGTTTCGCGGTGCATCAGAACTGAGACGAAGATTAAAGGACCTTTCACCCTGCGACAACTTAGCATTTACCCCTATGGTGCATCGCCGCACGAAAATGGGGCACCAGCCTTGCCGCGCGGCGCCGGCCGGCGCCCGCCGCGGCACCCTTCCGGGCCGTGCCGGATGGTGCTTCGCATCAACGCGCCGCATCGCCCGGCGCGATGCCATCAGGACGGCCTGAGCGTCTTGACCCGCGCGACCATCTCGCCGACGATCCCGCGCCGGAACGCCAGCACGCATGCGATGAAGATCAGCCCCGTGACGATCGTCGCCGATTCGCCGAGCGAGCGGAACCAGCCGACGCCGGTGATCGACGCGAGCGATTCGCCGATGTCGCCGAGGCGGTCCTCCAGCGCGACGATCAGCGCCGCGCCGAGCAGCGGCCCGAACAGCGTGCCCATCCCGCCGACGAGCGTCATCAGCACGACGAGGCCCGACATCGTCCAGTACGCGTCGGACAGCGTCTCGAAGCCGAGCACCAGCACCTTCAGCGAGCCGGCCAGCCCCGCGAGCCCGGCCGACAGGATGAACGCGAGCAGCTTGAAGCGGTCGGTGTCGTAGCCGAGCGAGATCGCGCGCGCCTCGTTCTCCTTGATGGCGACGAGCACCTGGCCGAACGGCGAGTGCACGATCCGCACGATGAACGCGCACGCCGCAACGATCACCGCGAGCACGACGTAGTACAGCGCGACGTCGTTCGACAGGTCGACGAGCCCGAACAAGTGCCCGCGCGGCACGCCCTGCAGGCCGTCCTCGCCGTGCGTGAACGGCGCCTGCAGGTAGATGAAGTAGACCATCTGTGCGAACGCGAGCGTGATCATCGCAAAGTAGATGCCCTGCCGGCGGATCGCGAACAGGCCGACGACCAGCCCGAGCAGCGTCGCGGCGAACGTCCCGACGAGCACGCCGAGCTCCGGCGTGAAGCCGAGCGTCTGGATCGCATAGCCGGTCGCATAGCCGGCGGTCGCGAGGAACATTGCATGGCCGAACGACAGCAGCCCCGTATAGCCGATCAGCAGGTTGAACGCGGCCGCGAACAGCGCGAACGTGAGCACCTTCATCACGAACACCGGATACGCGCCGATGAACGGCGCGGCAAGCAGTGCGGCAAGCAGCACGCCATAGAGCACTTTTCTCTGCATCATTTTTCCTTGCCGAACAGGCCCGCCGGGCGGATCAGCAGCACGATCGCCATGATCACAAACACGACGGTGGCCGATGCTTCCGGATAGAACACGCGCGTGAAGCCCTCGATCACGCCGAGCATCAGCCCCGTGATGATCGAGCCGAGAATCGAGCCCATCCCGCCGATCACGACCACCGCGAACACGGTGATGATCATCGGCTGGCCCATCAGCGGCGACACCTGGATCACCGGCGCGGCGAGCACGCCCGCGAACGCGGCGAGCGCGACGCCGAAGCCGTAGGTGAGCGTGATCATCATCGGTACGTTCACGCCGAACGCCTCGACGAGCTTCGGGTTCTCGGTGCCCGCGCGCAGATAGGCGCCCAGGCGCGTCTTCTCGATCACGAACCAGGTCACGAGACACACCGCGAGCGACGCGACGACCACCCACGCGCGGTAGTTCGGCAGGAACATGAAGCCGAGATTGGTCGCGCCGGAGAGCTGCGACGGCACGTCGTACGGCTGGCCGGACGATCCGTAGATCGACCGGAACACGCCTTCGACGACGAGCGTGAGGCCGAACGTGAGCAACAGCCCGTACAGGTGATCGAGCTTGTACAGCCAGCGCAGCATCGAACGCTCGATCACGATCCCGAACGCGCCGACGATCAGCGGTGCCAGCACGAGCATCGCCCAATACGGCAACCCGAAGTACGACAGGCCCATCCACGCGAGCATCGCACCCAGCATGAACAGCGCGCCATGCGCGAAGTTGATCACGTTGAGCAGCCCGAAAATCACCGCGAGCCCGAGGCTCAGGATCGCGTAGAACGAGCCGTTGACGAGCCCGAGCAGCAACTGGCTCAGCATCGCCGGTAACGGAATGCCAAAGATTTCCATCGACTTAGCCGTCAGAATGAGTTTCGTTGCGCGCGCAACCTTCAAGCAGTCGCGCACGCGGGCGGCGCAGCGGGCACATCGCTGCGGCCGCCGCCACGCGCCGCTACGTTGCGCTTACTTCCACAGCGCGCAGCGCGATTCCTGCTTCGTGCCGAACGCCTGGTCGCCCGGAATCGTCGCGAGCACCTTGTAGTAGTCCCACGGCTCCTTCGATTCCGACGGCTTCTTCACCTCCATCAGGTACATGTCGTGGATCATGCTGCCGTCCTGGCGGATGGCGCCCTTCGCGTAGAAGTCGTTGATCTTCATCTTCTTCAGCTCGGCCATCACCTTGTCGGAGTCGGTCGTGCCGGCCGCCTGCACGGCCTTCAGGTAGGTCGTCACCGACGAATAGTCGGCCGCCTGCAGGCTCGACGGCATCTTCTTCATCTTGCCGAAGTAGCGCTGCGCCCACTGGCGCGATGCCGCGTCGCGGTTCCAGTACCAGCTGTCGGTCAGCACGAGGCCCTGCGTCGTCTCGAGGCCGAGGCTGTGCACGTCGTCGATGAACATCAGCAGCGCGGCGATCTTCATCGACTTCGTGATGCCGAATTCCTTCGCGGCCTTGATCGAGTTGATCGTGTCGCCGCCCGCGTTCGCGAGGCCGAGGATCTGCGCCTTCGACGACTGCGCCTGCAGCAGGAACGACGAGAAGTCCGACGCCGACAGCGGATGCCGCACCGTGCCGAGCACCTGGCCGCCGTTCGCCTTGACGACGTCCGACGTGTTCTTCTCGAGCGCCTTGCCGAACGCGTAGTCGGCGGTCAGGAAGAACCAGCTCTTGCCGCCCTGCTTCACCACCGCCGAACCGGTGCCCTTCGCGAGCGCCATGGTGTCGTATGCATAGTGGACCGTGTACGGCGTGCACTGCTCGTTGGTCAGCGTGTCGGCGCCCGCGCCGATGTTGATGTAGACCTTCTTCTTCTCGGCCGCGACCTGGTTCATCGACAGCGCGGTCGCCGAGTTCGTGCCGCCGACCAGCAGGTCGAGCCCGCCGCGGTCCATCCACTCACGCGCCTTGGATGCGGCGATGTCCGCCTTGTTCTGGTGGTCGGCATAGACGACCTCGATCGGCTTGCCGAGCACCTTGCCGCCGAAGTCGGCGACCGCCATCCGGATCGCCTCGAGGCCGCCCTGCCCGTCGATGTCCGCGTAAAGCCCCGACATGTCGGTGATGAAGCCGATCTTCACGCTGTCTGCGGCGTGTGCGGCGCCGGCGGTAAACGCTGCGGTCGCGACCGCGAGACAGGCGTGTGCGAGGGTCTTCATTTTCATTGACGTCTCCTGTTGTTCTGATGCGTTGTGGTTGTTCGAGGGCCGCCACGGCTAGCGGCAAGGGAAACGGTGTGGCGTCACACTCCGAGGAGGTCGTGAAGGATCGGCATCTTGCCTTCCAGTTCGGATGAGCGGAAATGCTCGACGATGCGGCCATGCTCCATCACGTAGAAGCGGTCGGCGAGGGGTGCGGCGAAGCGGAAATTCTGTTCGACCATCACGACCGTGTAGCCGCGCGCCTTCAGCGCGATGATCATCCGCGCGAGCGCCTGCACGATCACCGGCGCGAGGCCTTCGGAAATCTCGTCGAGCAGCAGCAGGTTCGCGCCGGTACGCAGGATCCGCGCGACCGCGAGCATCTGCTGCTCGCCGCCGGACAGCCGCGTGCCCTGGCTCTGCCTGCGCGACGCGAGGTTCGGGAACATCGCGTAGATCTCGTCGAGCGACATCGCGTGCTCGCGCGGCCCGATCGGCGGCGGCAGCATCAGGTTCTCCTCGCACGACAGGCTCGAGAAGATCCCGCGCTCCTCCGGGCAGTAGCCGACACCGAAATGCGCGATGCGATGCGTCGCGAGGCCGATCGTCTCGTTGCCGGCAACCTTGATCGAGCCGCTGCGGCGGCCCGTGAGGCCCATGATCGCGCGCAGCGTCGTCGTGCGGCCCGCACCGTTGCGGCCGAGCAGCGTGACGACCTCGCCGCGGTGCACGCTCAGGTCGACACCGTGCAATATGTGGGATTCCCCGTACCAGGCCTCGAGGCCCGTGATCTCCAGCGCGGGCGTGCCGCTTTCGACGCCGCTCAATTCGCGTTCCTCCCGTTCGCTGTGCTTCATGCGTGCGCCCCCGCGAGCGCCGCGTCGGCACTGCCCATGTACGCCTCGATCACGAGCGGATTCTTCGACACTTCCGCATATGAGCCTTCGGCCAGCACCTCGCCGCGCTGCAGGACCGTGATCGTGTCGGAGATGCCGGCGATCACGTTCATGTTGTGCTCGACCATCAGGATCGTGCGGCCGGCCGCGACCTTCTTGATCAGCGCGGTCACGCGGTCGACATCCTCGTGGCCCATCCCCTGCGTGGGCTCGTCGAGCAGCATCAGTTCGGGTTCCATCGCGAGCGTCGTCGCGATCTCGAGCGCGCGCTTGCGGCCGTAGGCGAGCTCGACGGTCGGCACGTGCGCGAAATCGGTGAGGCCGACCTGCGTGAGCAGGTCCATCGCGCGATCGTCGAGGCGCTGCAACGTGCGCTCGCTGCGCCAGAAATGGAATTCGGTGCCGAGCGAGCGCTGCAGGCCGAGGCGCACGTTCTGCAACGCGGTCAGATGCGGAAATACCGCCGAGATCTGGAATGAACGAATGATGCCGCGCCGCGCGACCTGTGCGGGCCGCTCGTCGGTGATGTCGATCCCGTTGAAGACGATCTGACCGGCCGTCGGTGTCAGGAACTTGGTCAACAAGTTGAAGCAGGTGGTCTTGCCCGCGCCGTTCGGTCCGATCAACGCGTGGATCGAACCGCGGCGCACACGCAGGTTGACACCGTTCACGGCGGTGAAGCCCCTGAATTCTTTCGTTAGTCCGCGTGTTTCCAGAATCGTGTCGCCGAGAATCATGTTCCCTTCCGTACGAAGTCAGGCGAAGCACCGGGAAGATTCGCGCCAGCGACCGCGAACAGGTCAGCGGATGAGCAGGCTGCCCCCGGACGCCATATTACGCATCGAGGGTGGTCTCCCGCGCCGACGCGTATGCACACTGCGCAACATTGTCTCCCCGTTGGTGCAGTGCAATCATCGGGATTTGCACTTATAGGGCTGGCCGCCATGCGGGGTGCGGCTGCACGCGAATTTACACCGCGTTTTTTTGACACGTGCATCATCGATAGCGACGCAAACGCACGGTCCGTGCCCGCGCGAATGCAGGCATGCCGCGCTGCGTGTCGCCTCGCCGCGCGACAAGAAAAAGCCGCGCGAAATGCGCGGCTTGCGGTGCAATTGCCGTTCGTGCCGTTGCGATCCTCACGCGACAGCTTGCTTCGCATAGCGAACCAGCGGGCGCCCGGATGGCGGCCCGCTGTCGCGCATGTCAGCGGGCTGTCATGCCGACGTCACGGCGGCTTCCGTGCGCACCTGCGTCGCTTCGTGCGCCGCGCGACGATCGGCGCGAATCATGTCGCTCGCACGCTCGGCGATCATCAGCGTCGGTGAATTCGTGTTGCCCGACGTAATGAACGGCATCACCGATGCGTCGACGATCCGCAGCCCGGCGATCCCGCGCACGCGCAGCCGGCTGTCGACCACGGCGCGCTCGTCGTCCGCGCGCCCCATCCGGCACGTGCCGACCGGATGGAAGATCGTCGTGCCGACCGCGCCCGCCGCTTCGATCAGTTCGGCTTCGGTCCGATACTGCGTGCCCGGCAGGATTTCCTCCGGACGGTAGCGCGCGAGCGCCGGTGCCGACGCGATCCGGCGCGTGAGGCGCAGCGCGTTCGCGGCGACCTGACGATCGTGATCGGTCGACAGGTAGTTCGGTGCGATCGCGGGTGCCGCACCCGTATCGGGGCTTGCAATATGCACGCTGCCGCGCGAGCTCGGCCGCAAATGGCAAACGGATGCGGTAAATGCGTTGAAGTCGTGCAGCGGCTCGCCGAAGCGCTCGAGCGACAGCGGCTGCACGTGGTATTCGAGATCGGGGCGCGTGAGCGCGGGATCGTCCGGATCGGACTTCGCGAACGCGCCGAGCTGCGACGGCGCCATCGACATCGGCCCACGTTGCAGCAGCGCATATTCGGCGCCGATCATCAGCTTGCCCCACCAGTGCGCCGACAGCGTGTTCAACGTGCGCACGCCTTCGACGCGAAACGCCATCCGCAATTGCAGGTGATCCTGCAGGTTTTCGCCGACGCCGGGCAGGTCCTGCACGACGTCGATGCCGAGCGCCTGCAGCCGTGCGCCCGCGCCGATGCCCGACAGTTCGAGCAACTGCGGCGAATTCACCGCCCCGGATGTGAGCAGCACTTCGGCGCGGGCGCGCGCGACGTAGTCGGTGCCGCCGCCGTGGTATTCGACGCCGACCGCGCGCCGCCCGTCGAAGATCACGCGCTGCGCCTGCGCGCCGGTGATCACGGTCAGGTTCGGCCGCGTCATCGCGGGCCGCAGGAACGCCTTCGACGTATTCCAGCGCACGCCGCGCTTCTGGTTCACCTCGAAATAGCCGACCCCGGAATTGTCGCCGCGGTTGAAGTCGTCGGTCGCCGGAATGCCCGTCTGCTGTGCGGCCTGCGCGAACGATTCGAGGATCTCCCAGCGCAGCCGCTGCTGCTCGACGCGCCATTCGCCGCCCGCGCCGTGCGCGTCGCTCGCGCCCGCGTGATGATCCTCGCTGCGCTTGAAGATTGGCAGCACGCTGTCCCACGACCAGCCGGCGTCTCCGGTTTCCTGCGCCCAGCTGTCGTAATCCTCGCGCTGGCCGCGCATGTAGATCATCCCGTTGATCGACGAGCAGCCGCCGAGCACGCGCCCGCGCGGATACGACAGCACGCGGCCGTTGAGTGCCGCTTCGGGCTGGGTCTTGTACAGCCAGTCGGTGCGCGGATTGCCGATGCAGTACAGGTAGCCGACCGGGATGTGGATCCAGTGATAGTCGTCCTTGCCGCCCGCTTCGAGCAGCAGCACGCGGATGTCGGGATCCTCGGTCAGGCGGTTCGCGAGCACGCAGCCCGCGGTGCCGGCACCGACGATCACGTAGTCGAATTCGCCCTCGAGCGTGCGTTGAGTAGTCACAACGTGTCTCCTGTCGACCCGAGTTAGTGCTTTAGCACTTACTCGGGTCCCATGCTTCGCGGTCGACCCGAGTTACTGCTTTGGCACTTCCTCAGGTCCCATGCTTCGCGGTCGATCCGAGTTACTGCTTTAGCGCCTACTCGGGTCCCATGCAAAGCGCATTGTTTTGTGCGCCGCGCGGTGCAGTCCCATGCGTCGTTTTCAGCATAGTGCGTCGCGAGCGACACGACCGATGAAGCGTACTCCGGCCACCGGCCACCGATCCAATGAGTTATGCTGAACTGCGTTATAAGCTGCGCTCATATCACGACGATGGATCTCACTTTGCTCCGCGCGTTCGCGACGGTCGCCCGCGAAGGCAACCTGACGCGCGCCGCCGCGCAGCTGCACCTGACTCAGCCGGCCGTCAGCCTGCAGATCAAGCATCTGCAGGAAACGCTCGGCGTCAGGCTGTTCACGCGCATGTCGCGCGGGCTCGCGCTCACCCGCGACGGCCAGACGCTGCTGCCGCACGCGGAGCGCGCGCTCGCCGCGGCCGCCGACGTGCAGCGCGCCGCTGCTGCGCTGCGGCACGAGGTGCGCGGCCGGCTGCGGATCGGCACGATCCTCGACCCGGGCTTCCTGCGGCTCGGCGGCTTCCTGCGCGCGCTGGTCGAGACCCATCCGCAGATCGAGACCGCGCTACGGCACGGCATGTCGGGCTGGGTGCTCGAACAGGTGCGCGCGCAGGCACTGGATGTCGGCTACTACATCGGCCGGCCCGACGACGACGATCCGCGCGACGACGCGCTGTTCCACACCGTCACGCTCACGCATTTCCACTATCGCGTGCTCGCACCGGCCGGCTGGAAGGAGCGGGTGCAGCGCGCACACGACTGGCGCGCACTCGCCGCGCTGCCGTGGATCTGGACGCCGCCGGCGTCCGCCCATCACCGGCTGCTGTCGCGGCTGTTCGCGGCGGCCGGTGCGCAACCGGTGAAGGTCGCCGAAGTCGACCAGGAGCAATCGATGCTCGACCTCGTCAAATCGGGGATCGGGCTGACGCTCGCGCGCGACTCGACCGCGCTGGCCGAAGCGCACGCGCATGCGCTGACGATCGTCGAACGTGTGACGGTGCCGACCGAACTGACGTTCGTGACGCTTGCCGAACGACGCGACGAACCCGCGATCGCGGCCGCGCTCCGATTGATCGAGACCCAGTGGGCAATATGAGTGCTGCTGATGTCGATGTCGCTGCGGCCGGCCGCGCACCGGGCTTCGGCGGCTAACGCGCGGCGCCTGACCAATCGTCGACCTGCAGCCGTGCGAGAAATCGTGACCTCGGGCGGACCCGAAACACCCGCGCCGCGCCGCTTCGCCACGCCGCCGCCGCTCGTCACGCCATCATCGCGGGCTTTTTGCTAGATTGTCCGTTCGCACACCGCGAGACCCCTGATTGATGGAGACCCGCATGGCCCGCAACATCGAGATCAAAGCCCGCGCCCGCGAATTCGACCAGCTGCGCGAACGTGCGGCAACGCTCGCGACCGAAGCGCCGCTCTTCTACCGCCAGCAGGATTTCTTCTATGACGTGCCGCGCGGCCGGCTGAAGCTGCGCCGCTTCGAGGACGGCACGCCGGCCGAACTGATCTTCTACCAGCGCGACGACCGTGATGGCCCGAAGGCGTCGTACTACACGCGCAGCCCGGTCACGAACCCGGACGCGATGCATTCGCTGCTCGCCACCGCGCTGACCACGCGCGGAATCGTGACGAAGGAACGGCACGTGTACCTCGTCGGCCGCACGCGCATCCACCTCGACCGCGTCGACGGCCTCGGCGACTTCATCGAACTGGAGGTCGTGCTCGGCCCCGACGACGACGAAGCCGGCGGCGAAGCCGAGGCACACGACGTGTTCGCGAAGCTCGGCGTCGCGCAGGAGGATCTCGTCGCGGTCGCCTACGTCGACCTGCTGAACGCCGACACGCAGCACGCAGCGATCTGATCCAGCCCTATCCGCGGCGGGACCTTGCGCCCCGCCGCCGGCCCGGTCACCGCATCACGCGGCGCCGGGCGCCAGGTGCGCGAGCGGCAGCGCGCCGTTGCGCTTGAAGGTCGTCAGCACGATGTTCGAGCGCACGCTGTCGACTCCCGGCACGCGCATCAGCTTCTTCATCACGAACTGCGACAGCGCATTCAGGTCGGGCGCGACGATCCGCAGCAGGTAGTCGGCGTCACCGACCACCGCGTGGCATTCGAGCACCTCGGGCAGCACGTCGATCTGCTGCTGGAACTGCTCGATGATCGAATCGCCGTGGTGCTTGAGCTTCAGGCTCGTGAACGCGGTGACGCCGAGCCCCAGCTTTTCGGGACGCAGCATCACGCGATAGCCTTCGATCACGCCCGCCGCCTCGAGCCGCTGCAGCCGCCGGCCGATCTGCGACGGCGACAGCGGCACTTCCTCGCCGAGCTGCTGGTGCGTCGCGCGGCCGAAGCGCTGCAGCACGTCCAGAAGCGCGAGATCGAAGTGATCGAGTTCAAGCATGAGCATTCTCCGCATTGATTCCTGTTTTGATGCGAGATTATCGCATTAACAAGCAAATCCGCGCCATCTTTGCGCCCATTCCGCACGCCGGCCGCTCTACACTTGCATGGTTCCCAACCACAGCGTGCAGAGCCTGATCATGTCCACCGTCGTCACCGCGAAACTGCAGGAGCAGTTCGACGCGGGCCTCGAAACCCGCGCAGATTTCACCATCGACCAGCCGCTCGAACGCTACGGCCAGGTCGACCACGCGGTGTGGCAGCAGCTCTACGCGCGCCAGTCGGCGCTGCTGCGCGGGCGCGCGTGCGACGCATTCGTCGCCGGGCTCGGGAAGATCGACCTGCCGGCCGACCGCGTGCCGTCGTTCGCCGACGTGAACCGCCAGTTGAAGCCGGCAACGGGCTGGGAGATCGTCGCGGTGCCGGGCCTGGTGCCCGATCGCGTGTTCTTCGAGCACCTTGCGAACCGGCGTTTTCCGGTCACCTGGTGGATGCGCCGCCCGGACCAGCTCGACTACCTGCAGGAACCCGACTGCTTCCACGATCTGTTTGGCCACGTGCCGCTGCTGATCGAGCCGGTGTTCGCCGACTACATGCAGGCATACGGCCGCACCGCGCTGGCGGTCGCCGACGACGAAGCGGCGCTCGCACGGCTCGCGCGCCTCTATTGGTATACGGTGGAATTCGGGCTGATCCGCGACCCGAACGGCACGAACGGGCTGTCGATCTACGGTGCCGGGATCGTGTCGAGCAAGGGCGAGAGCCTGTATAGCCTGGAAAGCGCGGCGCCGAACCGGCTCGGCTTCGACCTCGAGCGCGTGATGCGCACGAAGTACCGGATCGACACGTTCCAGAAGACCTACTTCGTGATCGACGATTTCGCGCAGTTGTTCGCGCTCGCCGACGTCGACGGCCGTGCGCTGGCCGACCGGCTGGCCCGGCTGCCCGAATTCCCGGCCGGCGCGGTCGTCGACAGCGACCGCGTGCTGCATCGCGGCACGGGCGAAGGCTGGACGGACGACGCCGACGCGTGACGCACCGGGCGATGCCGGCACGATCCGGCCGCGGGCGCCCGTCACCGGATGCCTGTCCCACAACTATGAAACAATGACCGGTACCGGCTTTGCCGCGCGGCGTTGCCCGCGCCCGGGCGCCGTTACCGAACGAGGTGCAACATGATCCACAAGCTCACATCAGAAGAACGCAAGACCCGGCTCGAAGGCCTGCCCCACTGGACGGCCGTGCCGGGCCGCGACGCGATCCAGCGCAGCCTGCGCTTCGCCGATTTCAACGAAGCCTTCGGCTTCATGACGCGCGTCGCGATCAAGGCGCAGGAAATGAACCACCATCCGGAATGGTTCAACGTGTACAACCGCGTCGACGTGACGCTGTCGACCCACGATGCGGACGGGCTGACCGAGCGCGATATCGCGCTCGCGCAGTTCATCGACCAGGTGTGCACGCATACCCAGCCGGCCGCCTGAGCGTCCCCGCTACCGCCGCGCGGCTTTCGACGCGCGGCGCGTCAACTTTTCATTTCGCTGAACGTTTCCTAGGATGTACTCAGCGAAAGCCTTCAGCTTTCCAAGCCATCCTTAAGGCGCGCGTAAGTCTCGTACGCTTTCCGCGCCTTGGGGTCCAAACCTTCCAGTTGCAGCGCGCTTCCGCGCTGTACAATCAG
Organism: Burkholderia sp. A9; assembly: GCF_000801975.1. Classification (NCBI taxonomy): domain Bacteria; kingdom Pseudomonadati; phylum Pseudomonadota; class Betaproteobacteria; order Burkholderiales; family Burkholderiaceae; genus Burkholderia; species Burkholderia sp. A9. Next base: position 45,934 of record NZ_JSZN01000026.1, read on the forward strand.
CAGCGCATACGGCTTGGAGAGCGCGCTGGCCTCTTCGCAGAGTTTGAGTTCGTCGCCGCTCGACGGCGAGCGGGCGCGCCAGAAATTGATCGCGGCTTCGAGGTCGTGGATCGAAATATCGGACATGATTGGATTTAATCGTTCGCTGGCCGCCATGCTTGATGTCAGGCGATGCGGCGCCCCTGTGGAAACGGCGTCGTGCTGTCCGCGTGCCTGAACCGCCAACCCATTGTACTTGAGCGAACTTCATGCGACTCCTTCTGATCGAAGACGACCGCCCCATCGCACGCGGTATCCAGAGCAGCCTCGAGCAGGCTGGCTTCACCGTCGACATGGTGCATGACGGCATTTTTGCCGAACAGGCGCTGGCGCAAAACCGCCACGAACTCGTGATCCTCGACCTCGGCCTGCCGGGCATCGACGGGATGACGCTGCTCACGCGTTTCCGCCAGACCAACCGCCACACGCCCGTCATCGTGCTGACCGCACGCGACGAACTGAACGACCGGATCCAGGGCCTGAACTCCGGCGCCGACGACTACATGCTCAAGCCGTTCGAGCCGGCCGAGCTCGAAGCGCGCATCCGCGCGGTGATGCGCCGCAGCGGCCCGCACAGCGACATGCCGCGTCCGGAAGTGTCGCTCGGCGGCGTCCGCCTGTCGGGCGTCGATCGCCGCATCTTCAACGATGACAAGCCGCTCGAACTGTCGCCGCGCGAATTCGCGGTGCTCGAAATGCTGCTGCTGCGCCACGGCCGCGTCGTCAGCAAGGCCCAGCTGCAGGATCACCTCACGCACTTCGGCGGCGATCTCGGCGACACCGCGATCGAAGTCTACGTGCACCGCGTGCGCAAGAAACTCGAGCAGTGCCGTGTCGAAATCGTCACGGTGCGCGGCTTCGGCTACCTGCTGCAGGAAATCCGCCAGACGGCGAGCGTCTGAGCGGCGCCGCGCGCCGGCCGGCCGCGTGCCGACGGCGAGCCGCCCTGCCCGCGTCGCCGTCCGACGCACGACCGCGCCGCTCCCCGTGAGCGGCGCTTATCCATTTGCCCGTCGAAATGTCTCCTGATCCGGCTGTCACCACCAGCCTGCGCCGCTCGCTGCTCCGGCGCCTCGCCGCACCGCTGTCGATGCTCGCGCTGATGAGCGGCCTGATTGCCTACTGGCTCGCGTGGCAATACACGCAACACGTGATCGACCGCTCGCTCGCCGATCTCGCGACCGCCATCTCCAAACAGATCCAGATCGCCGGCCCCGACGCGCCGTTCACGGTGCCGCCGCTCGCGCAGGCGATGTTCTCCGATCCGGCCGAAGCGCTGATCTACCGGATCAGCGACGGCGAACAGGAGCTCGCCGGTGACCCGAAGCTGCCGCTACGCGGCATCAACGTGCGCCGCATGCATCACGCGTACGTGTTCGAGGCCGAGTACGACAACCGCGCGGTGCGGGTCGCGCAGGTGCGCGTCGACGATGTCGAGGGCGGCCGGCCGATGGTGGTCGAGGTCGCGCAGCCGGTGCGGCACCGCTACCGGATCGCGGCCGAATTCCTCGTCGCGATCATGATGCCGCTGCTGCTGCTGCTGCTCGCGGGCTGGGGCATCGTGTGGCGCGTCGTGAACCAGCAGCTCGGCCCGCTCACCCATCTCGCCGATTCGCTGAACCGGCAGACCCATACGTCGCTGGAACCGGTCGACGAAACCGACGTGCCGCTCGAGATCCGGCCGCTGACGAGCGCGATGAACGCGCTGCTCGGCCGCCTGAAGACCGCGCTCGACGCGCAGCGCAAGTTCATCGCCGACGCCGCGCACCAGCTGCGCACGCCGCTCACGGCCGTGAAGCTGCATGCCGAGCAGGCGGCCGTCGCGCGCGACCCGCAGCAAACCTACACCGCCGTGCGCGAACTGCGCGCGGCCGCCGACCGCGCGGTGCGGCTGTCGAACCAGCTGCTGTCGCTCGCGCGCGCGGAACCGGGCGAACAGGCCGCGCGTTTCGTCGACGTCGACCTGGCAGCGATGGCGTTCGAGACCGGCGCCGAATGGGTGCCGCGCGCGCTCGCGTCGCATGTCGACCTCGGCTTCCAGCGCAGCGACGATCCGGGCGAAGACGAAACGCTGAACGTGCGCGGCAACCCCGTGCTGCTGCGCGAAGTGATCGCGAACCTGCTCGACAATGCGCTGAAATACGTGCCGCTCGCACGGCCGGACGGTGCGCGGATCACGGTGAACGTCGCGCGCGGGATGCTCGAGGACGGCCTGCCGGCAGCCGAGATCGTCGTCGAGGACAACGGCCCGGGCGTGCCCGCGAACCAGCAGGCCGACCTGTTCAAGCGCTTCTTCCGCGGCGATGCGCAAAGCGGCAACGGCGTCGAAACAGGCGCCGGGCTCGGTCTTGCGATCGTGCACGACATCATCGCGATGCACGGCGGCACGGTGTCGTACGAGGATGCGTCGGAAGGCGGCTCGCGCTTCGTGGTTCGGGTGCCGCTCGCCGAGCGCACTCAGAAGCCGGTCAGCGAGACGCCGGCCGCCGCGCCGACGCACTGAGTCGCGCCGGGCGAGCCCGTATCGGGAGGGACGGAACAACGGCCGCGCGGCGGCCGTCCGGTGAGGCGGCCGCGCACGATGCGCGGCCGCCCCGGTCACTTCTTCTTTTTCTTGTCCTTCGCGCCGGCCTCGGACTTGCCGTCCTTCTTCTTTTTCTTCTTGCCGTCGTCGTCGGGCGTCGCGAGCAGCGTGCCGCGGCACGCGGCCGCGCCGCAATGGCATGCGTATTCGCGCTTGAGCTTCTTCGTCAGCTTCTCGTCGATCACGAGGCCGTAGTCGTAGAACAGCTCCTCTTCCGGCCCGATATCGCGCAGCGCGTGGATGAACACGCGGCCCTTGACCTCCTCGGCCTCGCAATTCGGCGCGCACGAATGGTTGATCCAGCGCGCGCTGTTGCCGTCGATCTTGCCGTCGATCACCCCGCCCTCTTCCAGTGCGAAGTAGAACGTATGGTTCGGCTCGTTCGGATCGTGCGGGTGGCGACGCAGCGCTTCCTTCCACGAAATTCGCTCACCCTTGTATTCCACTACGCGCTCGCCGGCCTTGATCGGCTCCACCGCGAACACGCCCTTGCCGTGTACTCCCGAGCGGCGCACCGCGATCCTGCGTGAACTCATCGAACGAATCCTTGTGAAGACGACTTGAATGGAATACGGCCGCGGTCACGGCCCTGGGTCGCGCCAAACAAAACGCGGCACCGGTCGGTGCCGCGTCGGGGCATACGGCGAATCACCCGCATCCTACACGTTCACGATTGCTTCGCTCAACATCGCGCGCAATATTGCGCGCAGGACACTCAGCGCTGGCCGAAAGCGATGTCGCCGAACAACGCCTTGTGCTCGCGCGGCTGCGAACGCCAGTACTGCGGCGGCGCCGAAACCTCCGCGCCGAGCTCGGCGGCCGCATGCCACGGCCAGCGCGGGTCGTACAGCATCGCGCGCGCCATCGCGACGAAATCGGCGTCGCCGGCCTCGATCAGCCGGTTCGCATGCGCGGGGTCGTTGATGAGGCCGACCGCGATCGTCGGCATCCCGACCGCGCGCTTCACCGCCTGCGCGAACGGCACCTGATAACCCGGCGACAGCGGAATCTTCTGCAGCGGCGACACGCCGCCGGACGACACGTCGATCCAGTCGCAACCACGCCGCTTCAGCTCGTGCGCGAACGCGATCGTGTCGTCGAGTTCCCAGCCGCCCTCGACCCAGTCGGTCGCCGACACGCGCACGCCGACCGGCCGGTCCTCCGGAAATGCCGCACGCACGATCTCGAAGATCTCGAGCGGAAAGCGCATCCGGTTCTCGCGCGAGCCGCCGTATTCGTCGGTGCGCTGGTTCGCGAGCGGCGACAGGAACTGATGCAGCAGGTAGCCATGCGCCGCGTGCACTTCGAGCGCGTCGATGCCGAGCCGCGCGGCGCGCCTCGCGGCCGCCGCAAACGCTTCGCGGATCCGGTTCAGGCCGGCCGCGTCGAGCGCGAGCGGCGGCGTCTCGCCGTCCTTGTGCGGCAGGGCCGACGGCGCATGCGGCAGCCAGCCGCCGTCGGCGACGGACACGAGCTGGCCGCCCTTCCACGGCACCTCGCTCGACGCCTTGCGCCCCGCATGCGACACCTGCATCGCGATCCGGACCGGCGAATGCTTGCGGATCGACGCCAGCACGGGCTTGAGTGCCGCTTCGGTCACGTCGTCCCACAGGCCGAGGTCGCCGGCCGTGATGCGTCCGTCGGGTTCGACGGCGGTCGCTTCGATGCAGAGCAGGCCCGCGCCCGACAGCGCGAGATGGCCGAGGTGAATCATGTGCCAGTCGGTCGCCTCGCCGCGCTCGGCCGAGTACTGGCACATCGGGGAGATCACAATCCGGTTCGGAAGGGTCACGCCGCGCAGCGTGAACGGGGAAAACAGCGCAGTCATGGATGCCACTCGCCAGGAAAGGGAAAGAGCGGACGAGCGTAGCACGCAGCCCCGTAGCGTGCTGGCGGCCGGCTCGACAGTCAGCGGAGGGGCCGGCCAGGTCAGGTCGGGCCGGCGCGCAACCGGCGACGCTGCAGGGCGCACGCGCATCACGGCGATGCACCGGCCTGCATTGCATGCGGGCCGGTCACGTACGGGGCCGCACGCTTCCGATCAGATCCCGACGCTGTCGAGCCACTCGGCGAACATGCGCCGCGCGGCCGTCTCGAGCGCGGGACCATGCTGCGCGGTGTCCGCCCGGAGCCGACACGCGTCGATGCCGGGCGTCGACGCGATTTCACCCGCGTTGCCGATCAGCCAGGGTTCGAAATGGTCGGCGCGGATTTCAGGATGACATTGCAGCGCCAACACGTGCTGCCCCCAGGCGAATGCCTGGTGGCGGCACGCCGGCGTCGATGCGAGATGGATCGCGCCGCCCGGCAGGTCGAACGTATCGCCGTGCCAGTGCAACATCGACGTCGCCGCGCCGTCGAGATGGCGCATCGGCGACGCGCGGCCGGCGTCGGTGAGCGTCAGCGGCGCCCAGCCGAGTTCCTTCTGCGCAGCCGGATAGACGCGCGCACCGAGCGCGCGCGCGATGAACTGCGCTCCCAGGCAGATGCCGAGGATAGGCAGCCCCGCGTCGATGCGCCGGCGTACCAGCGCCGCCAGCGGCGCGATCGACGGATACTGCGCATCGTCGTACACGCTGAGCGGCCCGCCGAGCATCACGAGCAGCGACGGCTGGAGCGCGTCGAGCACCTCGACGCGCGACGATCCGACGTCGACGTAGCGCACCCGCCGCCCGCGCTCCCCGAGCACCTGCTCGAAGCTGCCGAGATCCTCGAAATGCACGTGGCGGATCGCCACCACTTCAGCGTTCATCATCGGCCTCCCGGTCGATCGACGGACGTCAGCCGGCGAAAATCTTCCAGGTCTTCTTTTGCGTCGCCGCGTCGGCTTCTTCGTGCACCGAACAATCGAGACGCAGGTCGCTGTCGGCCATCGTCAGGTCGAGCGCCGCGCAGTGATGCACGGGCTTCTTCGACTGCTTGCCCGGCTGGAAGTGCGCGCACGTCAGGCACATGCGCTGCGGCGGCGTCGCACCGGCCACCTGCAGTTCGCGCAGCGTCTTCAGCAGCGCGCGGTACAGCGCGCCCTGCTCGTCCGCGCCGAGCTTGCCGACTGCTTTCGTCAGGAATTCCGGCCATTGCAGCGCCTTCTTTGCCGCGGTACGGCCGCGAGCCGACAGGCGCACGGCGAGCGCACGGCCGTCGTCCAGGGCGCGACGCTTCTCGACGAGCCCCTTCGTCTCGAGCGTGCTGACCGCATCGCTGGTGGTCGCCGCGGTGAGCTGCGTCTCACGCGCGATTTCGCCGAGCCGCATCGGGCCCTTGCGCTGCAGCAGCAGCACGAGGATCTCGCCCTGCGTCGGCGTCAGGCCCGCGCCTTCCGCCCAATCCCATGCCTGGCTTCGCATGGCCGTACTCAACCGCAGCAAGCTGTGGGTCACACGTCCCGAAGCCTGATTCCCGTAAACGCCTTCGCTCATAGTCTTTTCGCTTTGCCGCCGCCCGGATTGCCGAGCAGCCGTAGTGTGGAGATCGAATGTCTATCTCAAAACAGACGCTCGATGAAGAGCGTCGACACGGCCGTCGCGAGGCACACGCGGCGGTCGCGTTCGCGGCGACCGGTGAGACACACGTCGTTCCGGTGTCCGCAAAGCCGACATTCTAAGCGAGAGCGGAAAATCGCACAGCTAAGTTATCCCCTTCATTCTGTGGAAAATCGCTGGATAACCTGATTTTTGCGTTGTGCCGGCAATCCCTGCCGGCTGCACGGCGGCACGCGCAAGCATTTTCCTGTTCGGATCGGCCAATGGGAAAACCACTTCGATCCACCGGGTTATCCCGCCCACAGAGCATTGACTTTGAAGCGGAATATCGGGTTATCCACAGATTTTCAGGACGACTGGCGACGCAGCCGGCCCGAATTGGCGCCGACCGCCGTTCAGTGAATCGCCGTGCGGTCGAGCCCGTAATCTGCAAAACATTTTTTCACTCGCGCCAGCGCAGGCACTGCTGGCGAACCGTCTCGTTCAGCGATCTTTCCTGTTTGAAAACGGTTCTCAACCATGATGCGTCGTTCACGCGCGCCTTCGCGAGCGCGCCGATCTCGTCGAGCGCCGCGCGCGAGCCGAGCGCGGCCGCATGCGGCGCGATCCGGTCGAGCGTGTCGAGGATGTCTTCGGCGATCGTGCGGCGCTCACCCGTCTGAGGATTGACGCAGATGCCCTCGAGACCGAAGCGGCACGCTTCGAAGCGGTTGAACGTGTAGACCAGGTAGTCGTCCTCCGACAGCTTCAGCGGCCGGTCGGTCAGCAGGTAGCGCGCGAGCGTCTGGATGTAGCACGCGATCGCGGCTGCGCGATCGACCGACAGCGGCGTGTCCATCACGCGCACCTCGATCGTCCCATAGCCGGGCTTCGGCCGGATGTCCCAGTAAAAGTCCTTCATCGAGTTGACGACGCCCGTGTTGACCATCTTCATGAAGTACTCCTCGAAGCTGTCCCAGGTCAGCACGAACGGCGCCCGGCCCGACAGCGGGAACGCGAACACCGAATTCAGGCGCGCCGAATGGAAGCCGGTATCGACGTTCTGCACGAACGGCGACGACGCGGACAGCGCGATGAAGTGCGGAATGAAGCGCGACATCGAGTGCAGCAGGAACAGTGCGCTGTCCGGATCGGGACAACCGATGTGCACGTGCTGGCCGAACACGGTGAACTGCTTCGCGAGATAGCCGTACAGCTCGGAGATGTACTGGAAGCGCGGCGCGTCGTAGATCTGCCGGTCGCTCCATTGCTGGAACGCGTGCGTGCCGCCGCCGCCCAGCCCGACGTTGAGCTGGTCGGCCGCCTTCACGAGCACGTCGCGAATCGCATGCAGCTCGGAGACCGCCTGCTCGTGCGAATGGCAGATGCCGGTCGACAGCTCGATCATGCTCTCGGTGATTTCCGGCGTGATGTTGCCCGGGAAGGTCTCGCCCTGGATCAGCCGCATCAGGTCGGATGCCGCTTTGGTCAGGTCGTAGTTGTGCGTGTTGACGACCTGGATCTCCAGTTCGACGCCGAACGTGAACGGCTCGGAATTGACGAAGGTTTCGAGTGCCATGGCAGGTTCCGGAATCAGTTTCTGTCGCTGCGTTCGCTGACCGCCGACAGGCAGCGGTAGACGACGAACGGGCTGACGAGCTGCAGGATCACGATCGTGCACATCACGATCGCGCGCAGGTGCGGGTCGAAATTCGGATAGAGCTGGTAGGTATCGTCGACGAGCAGGTACGACAGCGCGGACATCGGTGTCAGCGCGATGCCGAGCGCGACGCCCTGCTTCATCCCGAGCCCGCTCGGCTTCGCGAACGCGACCACGCCGGCCAGTTTCGCGACGAGCCGCGTGACGATCAGCGCGATCGCGAGCAACCCACCGAGCGCAATGTCGCCCCACGTGAACGACGTGAGCGTCAGCACGAACAGGACCACCGTCAGCAGCCAGCCGGCCGTGCCGAAATGCTCGGGCCACAGCTGCGGACGCGCTTCGAGGTTCTTCACGATGATGCCGGCGAGCAGCAGCGTGAGCAGCGTCGACAGCTTCAGCGCCTGCGCCACCGCGATCGCGAGCATCACGAGCCCGAACAGTGCGACGAATGAATGCTCGTCGCGCATCGTCGCGGTCATGTGGCGGAACAGGTAGTTGCAGGCGCGTGCGACCAGATACGCGACGATGAACGAACCGGCGAGCAGGTAGAGCGGTTGCAGGATCGTCGCGAAAACGTTGCCGTACGCTTCCTGGTGGAGCCAGCTCGTCACGAGCTTGGTCAGCACGAGCGCATACACGCTGTTGAGCGCGGTCAGCGTGATGAGGCGCTGCGACACCTGCCCTTCCGCGCGCAGTTCGGTCTTCAACTGGATCACCATCGACGGCGAGGTCGCGATCGCGATCGCCGACAGCACCAGCGCGACCATCCCCGACACGCCAAGCGCGAGCATCGCGAACAGCACGAGCACGAACGTCAGGGTCGCCTCCGCGAGGCTCGATGCGATCAGCCACGGATTGCGGCGAATCCATTTCAGGTCGAGACGGCTGCCGAGCTCGAACAGCAGCAGGCCGAGCGCGACGTCGATCAGCAGCCGCGAGGTTTCGTCGGTGCTCGCGTCGATCACGCCGAATCCGAACGAACCGGCGATGAGACCGATCACCGCATAGCCGGTGATGCGCGGCAGCCGCCACGCGCGGTAGCACAGCTCGCCACACAGACCGGCCGCAAACAACGCGAGTCCGGCCCAGAACACGGCATCCGGCGTGAGCGGCCAGTTGGGCAGGAATGAGTACGCCGACTTCATCGTGGTGACTTCTCCTTTGGAAGCAATCGCCAGCGGCGCGGGGTCAAGCGTCAGAAATGAGATGCGCGCCGGCTGGGTATCGCCCCGAATGTGCTTGTTGTGGTCGACGACGGCGGACATGGGATCCGCCTCTTCCGCCGCTCGGCGGAACTGTCGTTCAGGCTGCCGATCTGGATTGTCGGCCTGGTGTGTGAACGGACTGCGCTGTCTCGAAGATTCAGATTCGAAATCGTGCCGACCGTTCCATTGAAGCATGTCCGGCGCTTGGCCGAACGAACGCGAAGGAAACCGATTGTGCCACAGCTTTTTCGCTCTGGAACCGATTGAATCGACTCGCGGCGCTGTGCGGCACCGCAGGTCTTTGGTTTCAACGGTTTACTTGTATATATACGTAGTAGAAGTTAACAAGGCGCGCACAGTTCTGTGGATAACTTCAGTTTACGTAGACAGATCAATGTGTTGGCGCTCACGTAACCCGTTGAACAGGCTGTTTGCTCACAGAGGTTTGAGTTGAGCAACTTTCGGGCCGTTTCACAGCTGTGCCGAGTTACCCAGTTTACGTCCACTGTGATTGCACACGGAGTGCGCGCTTATTTCGCGCGGTTATCCACAGCGCCGAGTGGATAACCTTGCGCAGGAAAGTCGGGAAACTGTGAGGATTCGACTGACCAGATCAGCCGATCTGGCGGCCGCGCAGTGCGCGGATCAGGAACCGGGCCGGGTCGACGGCATCGACGAGTTCGCGCTCGAGCGGCAACGGCTCGCCTTCGAGTTGCGACGCAATCAGTTCCGCGCCGAGCGCGGCCCACACGAGGCCGCGCGAACCGTAGCCGAAGGCGCCGTAGAGGCCGGCGGTGCGCGGCAGGTCGCGCGCCTTCGCACCGCTCAGCGCGCGCGCGTTCGCGACGGCCTGCGCTTCGTCGGCGAGCGGACCGATCAGCGGCACCCGGTCGGCGACGACCCAGCGGAACGCGACACGGCCGTGCAGCGTGCCGACGTCCGGCACGTCGCCGATCAAGCCTGGCAGCAGGTGCCGCACGCGCTCGAGGTTTTCGAGATGTCCGGCGGTGCGCATCGCCGGATCGACGTCGTCGGGCTCGAACGTCGCGCCGATCAGCAACGTGCCGTCATCGAGCGGCACCGCGTAGCCGTCGCCGA